>JAGHTZ010000001.1 GCA_018065065.1 Candidatus Equadaptatus faecalis
ACACTAAACAATGCAAAAGTCAATAGGCAAAATGCGGAAAAGCAATAAAAATATGATAATATGTTACGCGTCAATAAAATAAGCGGCAGAGTGTTTGCTCCGCCGCTTTGATATATTATGATTTTAGAAATTATTTTGCTATGCCGCGTTCTTTGTCCGTTCCCGGAATAAGATTATCGCAGAATGCGGCGCAGAGACCGGCTTAAAGATAAAACAACGGCGGAAAAACCCCGCCGTTGTTTTGTGTTGTCGCCTGAATAATTACTTTGCTATGCCGCGTTCTTTGTCCGTTCCAGGGATAAGATTATCGCAGAATGCGGCGCAGATACCTGCGACTGCCATCGGTGTTTTGAGCACTGCCCAAATCATTCCGCCGAGCATCTGTCCGAAGAAGCCTGTGAAGAGTGTCTGCTGCGTTTCAACCCAGCCTGGGACGCCGAGGCACATGAGGAATGAGAAACCGACTATGAGAACGTTCCTCTGACTGCCCATGTCCGCGCGCATCAGGTTCTGAATTCCGAGTGCGCCTATTGTTCCGAAAAGCGTTATGTAAGCGCCGCCGATAATCGGTGAAGGCATGGTTGCTATAAGTGCGCCGAGCTTTGCAAAGAGTGACAGCAGAATAAGAATTACCGCGCCTATTCTGATTACGTAACGGCTTGCGACGCCCGTGAGCGCCATGAGTCCGATGTTTTCCGTATAAGAGGTTGTCCCGACGCTTCCGAGTATGCCTGAAATCGCGCAGCTGAAGCCTTCTGCGCCGAGTCCCTTGTTTATCTGTTCTCGTGTCGGGTCATTGACGCCTGCCGCGTACGTGCAGTTGTGATAATCGCCTATTGATTCAATCATGCAGCAGAAGAAGCCCGCGAAGATTGCGCCGATTGCGAGACCTGAGAATTTCGGCACGCCCCACGGCATAAAGAGGTTGTAGCGGAACCACGGCGCGTCTGCAACGCTTTGGAGATTGATGTAGGCGGCATGTCCCGGCGCAAAAATTCCTGCAAGCGAAAGGGCAAGGCAGAGCAGATAGGCTATAACTATCGCTCCGAGTACCGCGAATATATTGAGGAATTTGTTTTTGCTTACGAGGCTGAACAAAAAGACGAGCAGAACGACGAGAAGCGCCACAGGCCAGTAGTTTGCGGCGTTGAACTGTACGGCCGTCGGGGCAAGGGTGAAGCCGATAGCCATAATTGTAGGGCCGATGACAACCGGCGTTATGAATTTGCGTACGCGTCCGATTATTCTGGTGTAGCCCAAAAGTCCGAGCGTTATACCGCCGGCGATAAGCGCGCCTCCGACGTACTGCATTACAACGTCCGCGCCCATTGCTTTGTAGGCGCCGACTATGGTGAGTATCGGAGGTATGAAACTGAAGCTTGAACCCTGCACTATTGGCAGTCCGCTTCCGAGTTTCGGGTGTGTCTGAATGAGTGTCGCAATTCCCATCGCGAAATAGACGCAGCCGATGAAGGCGCCTATCTGAGCCGTTGTCATTCCCATTGCCGGCCCGCAGATGAGAGGCACAAGCGTCGTCGCCCCGAAGAGCGTCAGAACGTGCTGTGCTCCCGCGAGAATTGCTATTCCCAACGGCGGACGGTCTTCAATGCCGTAGACTATGTTTTTGTTTGCCATGTCTGTTCCCCCTTAAGTTTTGCTGCAATTTACATCTCGAAAATAATAATGCACGGCGCAAAAAAAATCCAGCGGAAATTTTAAAAATTCCGCCGGGTTAAAGATTGTAAATTATTTTGCCTTTCCCTGTGCTATAACCGCTGCCTGCGCTTTCGCTATTTCTTCGGGGTCGCCTACGTAATAGCTGCGCAGCGGGTTCATGTCTTCGTCAAATTCATAAACGAGGGGTACTGCGTTTGGGATATTGACGCCGACAATTTTGTCGTCGGGAACGTTGTCTATGATTTTCACGAGTGCGCGTATTGAGTTGCCGTGTGCGGAGATGACAATTCTTTTGCCGCTTTTCATTTCAGGGACAATTTGTTCCTGCCAGAACGGCTGTACGCGCTCTACCGTCATTTTCAGACTTTCTCCCTGCGGAAGGTCTGTGCCCTGAATTCCTGCGTTGTTGGGACTGTTTTTGGGGTGGCGCGGGTCAGTTTCGTCAAGCATGGGGGGCTCGACGTCATAGCTTCTGCGCCATTTCAAAACCGCTTCTTCACCGTATTTTGCGGCTGTTTCGGATTTGTTGAGTCCCTGCAGCGCACCGTAATGCTTTTCGTTCAGATGCCAGTTTTTTTCGGTCGGAACCCAAAGCTGATCCATTTCGTTCAGCATATAGAAAAGAGTCTGAATTGCGCGGCTGAGGTTTGAGGTGTAAGCTTTGTCGAAAACGTAGCCCTCTTTTTTCAGCAGTTTTCCTGCGTTTCTTGCTTCCTCTATGCCCTGCTCCGTGAGGGCGATATCAGTCCAGCCTGTGAAACGGTTTTCTTTGTTCCATTCGCTTTGCCCGTGTCGTACGAGTACGAGTTTGTACATCTGTTAATCAGCTCCTTCCGCGTTGTATGACCTTCTGCAGGTATTTTAGTACAAAAGCGGGAATAATACAATTACATACTGACATTGTTTTTTTTAAGTCAGGGTAATTTTTTGTGCCGAAAACGGTCTGTTTGGGAGTACAATAAACAGCGGTATATGTAATTTTTACCTGACGTTTGACATGGAGGGATTGCTGATGAAAGTCGCCGACGAAATTCGCGGATTTAAAGCAAAGGAGATAAGTGAAGAAGGGCTCGCAGAGCTGCAGGAAGCGGCAAGGAGAGGAAGAATATCTTCCGTTCTCGCCACCTCTGTTGCAAATAGCGGTCACCCCGGCGGGGCACTTTCTTCAATGGATATATACACGCTGCTGCTTGCAGTTGCCAACGTTTCGCCCAAAACAGCAGACGACGTTGAGAGAGACAGAATAGTTGTCAGCCACGGGCATACGTCTGCGGGCTTCTATTCGGCGCTTGCTGAATACGGTTTCTTTAAAGCGGAAGACATGATTGCAAATTTCAGACGCACAGGCAGCGCATTTCAGGGGCACGTAGAACGCTGTGTCTCCGGAGTTGACTGGGGCACGGGCAACCTCGGACAGGGGCTGTCGGCAGGCGTTGGTTTCGCGCTTGCGGCGCGTGCGAGAAACTCGCAGGCACGCACCTGGGTCGTCATGGGCGACGGCGAACAGGTCAAGGGACAGGTCGCGGAAGCGCGCCGCATTGCGGTCAAGGAAAAACTTGCAAATCTTACGGCGATAGTTGACTGGAACAATATACAGATAGGCGGAAATCTTGAAGACGTTATGCCTTCAAATATTAAAGAACTTTGGGAGGCGGACGGCTGGAGGGTATTTACCTGCGACGGTCATTCCTTCAAACAGATGTATGCAGCCCTGCGCGACGCCGCAAACTGCGACGGGTGCGCAGTAGTGCTTTGCAGGACGGTTATGGGCAAGGGCGTTTCATTTATGCAGAACGTTGCGACATATCACGGCAAAACAGTCTCAGGCGAACAGCTTGAACAGGCATTGTCAGAGCTTGGCGGCGATGTAAAGCAGTATGAGGCGGCAGCTGCAAAACGCAAAGAGGCACTTGTTCTCGGACGCGAAGACAAGGCTGAAGCCGCCGTGCTTGACCTTGGTACGCCGAAAACCTACACGGCGGAAGACAAAAAGGATAACCGCGGCGCATTCGGAACAGCGCTGGCAGAGGTTGGAGCGCTTAACTACAAAAAGGAAGGCAGAACGCCGCTGCTCGTGTTTGACTGCGACCTCGCCGGCTCCGTTATGGTAAAGGATTTCGGCAAAGCCTGCCCTGACAATTTTGTAGAGGCAGGTATTCAGGAGCACTGCGTGGCGACGACGGCGGGTTCTGCCTCAACGGCGGGCGTTGTTACTCTTTGGGCTGATTTCGGAGCTTTCGGAAGCGATGAAGTGTACAACCAGCAGCGCCTTAACGACATAAACTGCGCAAACACCAAGACGGTGCTCACACATTCGGGACTTGACGTAGGCGAAGACGGAATGACGCACCAGTGTGTTGATTACGTTGGACTTTTCCGCAATACCTACGGCTGGAAAGTCGTTGTTCCCGCAGATCCCAACCAGACGGACAGAGCTACCCGCTGGATGCTTACGGAACCGGGCTGCGTCTGCGAGGCAATGGGCAGAAGCAAATGCCCTGTCGTTCTCAAAGAAAACGGAGAGCCGTTCTTCGGCGGGGATTACAAATTTGAATACGGCAAAATCGACGTTGTACGCGAAGGCAAAGACGCGGTTATTCTTGCCATGGGACATTTTGTGAACCGCGCGCTTGCCGCGAGAGACATTCTGAAAGCCAAAGGCATTGACGCGTCAGTTCTTCACTGCGCCTCGCCGCTTGCGATAAATACTGACGAACTGCTTGCGCTTCTCAAAGACAAACCGCTTGTTACCTGCGAAGACCACAACGTAAATTCAGGTATGGGTTCAATTGTTGCAATGCAGCTTGCACGCGCCGGAAAAGCCGTTAAACTCAAAAACATGGGCGCGGCGCACTACGGTATGTCGGGCAAGAGCGACGAGGTTATGGCTGAAATGAAGCTTGCGCCGGAAGACATTGCGGCTGAGGTTGAGGCGCTTCTCAAATAATGATTGAATACGGAGACCTCGTTTATATCTGGAACCCCAAAAAGGGCGACAGTTACATGGTAAAGGTTACGCAGGGCGCGTCTCTCGGCACGCATTTTGCGCAGATTTACCATGACGAGCTCGTCAAGCATGATTTCGGAGAAGGCGTATGGACTGAAAAGGGAGATCTTTACTATCTGCTTCACCCGTCGCTCGGCGACTATACGCGCCACATACGCAGGCAGACGCAGATAATCTTTCCGAAAGACGCCGGCTATATTATTCAGCACCTTAATCTTTTCCCCGGCTGTACCTACGTGGAATGCGGCACAGGTTCGGGAAGTCTCTGCTGCACCGTGGCGCACTTTGTCGGAGAAAACGGAAAAGTCTGCACGTATGACAGACGCCCTGAATTTTCAGAGCTTGCAAGAAAAAATGCCGAGCGCTGGGGTGTTGCGGACAGGATAGAATTCAACGTTCGCGAGCTGTCGGAAGGCTTTAAGGAACGCGATGCAGACGCCGTCTACATTGATATTCCGAAGCCGTGGGAGCATATAGACAAGGCTTACGAAGCGCTGAAAGCAGGCTGCCACCTCGGAGTGCTTGTTCCTACGGTGAACCAGATTACGCTGACGCTCGAAGCGCTTGAAGAATTTAATTTTGTTGACGTCCGCGTCTGCGAAATTATGCTCCGCGACTACAAAACAGACCCGCGCCGCATACGTCCGCAGGACACAATGATAGGACACACGGGCTATCTCATATTTGCCGTTAAAACGCTTCCTTTGCCGAAGCGCCCTGCGGGAAGCGGAAACGACACGGAAACGGAACAGCCCGAAGAAGAATAATGGCGAAAAAACTTCTGCTCCATATCTGCTGCGCTCCGGACGCGACAATTCCGTGGCCGGAATACATAGCGGAAGGTTTTGAGACAACCGGATATTTTTATGGCAGCAATATTCACCCGGAAGAAGAATACGAAAAAAGACTGGAAGCTCTGAAAACGCTCAAAGCGTCTGTAGGGGCTTCTGTTGTTTTGCCCGAATACACGCCGTCTGCGTGGTTCTCTCGCGCAGAGACATTTGCCGCTGAGCCCGAGGGCGGCAAACGCTGCGAAGTATGTTTCCGCGCACAGCTTGAGGCAGCCGCCGAATATGCGGCAAAAAACGGCTATGACGCAGTTTCAACGACGCTGACTATAAGCCCTCACAAAAACGTCACGCTGATTAACAAAATCGGTGCCGAAACGGCTGAAAAGTACGGTGTAGAATGGATAGAAAGGGTATGGCGGAAAAACAACGGCTTCAAACGCTCTGTTGGCGAAAGCAGACGGCTGGGGCTGTACAGACAGAATTACTGCGGATGTGTGTATTCGCTTCGCAGCGGAGGAGAAACGGAATGAAAAACGTATTGAAACGCATTGAAAAACTTCGTGAATATCTGAGCCTGACAAACTGCGGCGCTTTTGTCGTTATGAACGATGAAGACTCAAACTGGGAGAGCCTTTATTATTTGAGCGGTTTTCGCGGCACCTGCGGGGCATTGGTCGTTTATCCTGACGATGAGGAGCTTATCCTTGACGGCCGCTATTTCGAGCAGGGCTCTGCGCAGTCGCCGCTGAAAACGGTGCAGATGAACACGAGTGTCGCGCAGGACGTGCGCGAGAGCCTGAAAAAGCACGGAACAAAAAGCGTACTCTGCGAAGCGGAACATACAAGCTATTCGCTGTGGAAAGCGGCAATGCCTGAAAACACGATCTGGACTGCGGCGGACGATTTTATAATGAGCCTGCGCCGTACAAAAGACGAGGAAGAGATACTGTGCATTAAAAAAGCGGCTGAAATCGGAGCAAAAGCTTTTTTGAATACTCTTGACAATGTCAGGGACGGTATGAAGGAAAAGGAATTTGAGGCTCTTCTCAATTACAACATTAGCATGCTCGGCGGCGAAACAGGTTTTGATATGATAGTCGCTTCCGGAGTGCGCAGCTCAATGCCGCACGGCAGGGCGACAGACAAAGAAATAAAGCGCGGGGAAATAGTAACGGTTGATTACGGAGCAAGAGTCAGCGGCTATTTCTGCGACATAACGAGAAATTTTACAATAGGCTCTGCTGGTGAAAGAGTAAAAGAATTGCATGCAATTTTATCTGAAGCGCACAACGGCTGCGCGGCTGCGCTCAAATCGGGAATACCAGGCTGGGAAGTGCATGAGCTTGCGGTAAAGATGCTCGGAGTTCACGAACTGGACAAATATTTTACGCACGGGCTCGGTCACGGCTTCGGTCTTTCAATCCACGAATACGGACTGCTCTCCAAAAAACAGAAATTTATGCTGCAGGCGGGGGACACGCTTACGGTTGAGCCTGGCGTATATATTGAGGGCTGGGGCGGTCTGAGGCTTGAAGACGACTACCTTGTAACCGAAAACGGCGCCGAACGGCTTACAACGGGCATAGAACAGAAACTGTTTGAAGCGTAAAGCTTTTGCGGTATAATTCTGGACAGATAATCGGTTGAATACCGGGGGGGGAGTGAAAGATATGAAGAAATACGTCTGCACGGTCTGCGGTTACATATACGATCCCGAAAAGGGAGACCCCGACGGCGGTATTGCGCCCGGGACGCCTTTTGAAGAAATTCCTGACGACTGGTCATGCCCCGTATGCGGAGTCGCCAAAGATTTGTTTGAGGTTTGCGATTAAGACCGCATTGCGCGGTTTAACAAAGATTTTCCTGCCGGGCGCGTGGAATACGGTTCGTGTTTTGAACCTACAATTATAAAAATTCGCGCGGAGCTGATACCGTCTGACAGTGACGTACTTAACTGAACGACCGAGAGCGGGCGGCAATGCTCAATCCTTTTACGGAGCGGATCAAAACCTTCCCGTACACGCCCCGGCGGGTGCTTAAAATTAAAAGTTCACTTTTTTGGAGCGGTAAATGTCTGAATCGGAAAACAGTATTTTCAGCGAAGAAAACAGCAGACTTCTGTTTGAGACGCCTCTTGCGGAACGCATGCGTCCGCGTACGCTTGACGAGTACGCGGGGCAGTTCGGCGTAATCGGCGAAGGAAAGCCGCTTCGCGTAATGCTTGAAGGCGGAAAAGTCCCCAGCTGTGTTTTGTACGGGCCTCCGGGCGTCGGCAAAACTACGCTTGTCCGTCTTATGGCAAAGGTCACGGGCAGGGAACTGCTTGAGATAAACGCGGTCGCCGCCAAGGTTGAAACGCTGCGCGAGCTTGTTGAAAAGGCGAAAGGAATAAAAAGGCTGACGGGACGTTCCGCAATAGCCTTTGTTGACGAACTTTATCATTTCAATTCAAAACAGCAGAACATACTGCTCCCGTCCGTTGAAGTCGGCGACATAATTCTTGTCGGTACCACAACGGAAAATCCGTGGTTTGAAATAAACAAGACACTGCTTTCACGCATGGTCGTCTATACGCTGGAACCGCTTGACGAAGCCGAAACCGTAAAGCTTCTGAAACGCGCACTGACAGACGAAGAACGCGGACTGGGAAGGCTCGGCTGTACGGTGGAAGATTCCGTGCTTGAAAAAATAGCCGCTCTGGCAGGCGGCGATGCGCGGCAGGCTTTAACGCGCCTTGAAGCGGCTGTTTCCTCGTGCGCAATGGCAGGCGGGAAAGAAATTACCGAACAAACTGTAACGGAAAGCGGCGGCGGCGCGGCACAGCGCTATGACAGAGCGTCAAACGACCACTACCACGTGATTTCCGCGCTTATAAAATCAATCAGAGGGTCAGACCCTGACGCAGCCGTCTATTGGCTTGCGAGAATGTTAAGCGCCGGCGACGACATACGCTTTATATGCAGACGGCTCTGCATATCGGCTGCCGAAGACATAGGCCTCGCAGATCCGTTTGCGCTTGTAATGGCGCAGAACGCGGCATCTGCCGTTGACCGAGTCGGGCTTCCCGAGGCGCGGATAATAATGAGCGAATGTGTTATATATCTTGCCTGTGCCCCAAAAAGCAACAGCGCCTATCTTGCGGTCGGCAAAGCGCTGAAAGCTATATCCGATGGTGACCTTATGGAAGTGCCGTACCACCTGCGCAACGACGGGGAAGGCTATGTCTACCCGCACGATTTTCCGGGACACTGGACCGCGCAGCAGCATCTTCCCGAAACGCGCCGTTTCTACATACCTGGGCAGCTTGGCACGGAAATAAGAATACTTGAACGTCTGAAAAAACTCTGGAAACGCTTCAGCGAAGATTAACTGCAGCGTTAAGCCTTAAGCAAGAAGTTTTAAGTAAGAGCATTAAGGTGATGAGTAACGGCTAAAAGCTGACATCTTTAGCGTATAATGTCCAGCGTATAACATATATCGTATCAAAAAATAAGACGCCTCACGATACCATTCGTGAGGCGATTTTTGTATGTTGGTTGGTGTTGCAGACAAAAAACTGGTGCCGGGAGGGGGGATCGAACCCCCACGGGGTTGCCCCCGGTGGATTTTGAGTCCACTGCGTCTGCCGTTCCGCCACCCCGGCGATTACCGGTAGATTATAGCGTTAAAAAAGTTTATATGCAAGATTTTTCCGTTTTCTGATGCTATAATCTGTGCGGAAGAGAAACTGGACAAAGGAGTGTGCGGCGTGAAAGAGATAACTGTCAGCTGCTATGCGCTTAAAAATTGCAACGAAAAACAGAGCGAGACGCTTGTTGAAAGACTGAAAGCCTTCTGCGCGAGAATGAACCCGCGGCTTGAAAAAATGGAAACGAAACTCAGACTGCGCGAAATTGTTTTTGACGAAATCAACGAGGACGCGCTCATGTCTGCCGGAATGATAACTTTCAAAACCGAAAACGGGCAGGAAACGCCTGCCGAACAGCTGCTTGATATGGAACTGGATTTTGAGCTTGCGGAAGGACAGGAATTTCCGTCCAGAATTTACCGCGGCAAAAACGGGGAAAAATATTCCGAAATTAACGACAGCCTTCTGACAGCCGCGCTGCTTCGCACCGCGTTCGGACTTTCCGGCGCCGGGGCATGTGAGGGGGACTGCGAACATTGTAGCGCGGAATGCGGACTGTAAATACTGTACAATAAATGAAAATCTCCGCCGTCAGGCGGAGATTTTATTTGCAAAATATCTGAAGTTGGTATGTTGCATTATTTGAAAAGTGGACTATAATATCCACTATAAAGTGGAATTGTGCGTCCAGTATTATTCTGTTTGAGAGGGGGCAGAGAAATGAACCCTGTTGTTGGGCTTCCCGAACCGCTTTTGCTTGGCTTGCACGCCTTGGGAGAGCTTGGCGCGGAGCCTGAAAAATGTCTTACGACAAGCGAGATAGCGGCTAAGATAGGCACGACGGAGCCGCATCTTTCAAAGGTTTTGCAGAGGCTTAACAAGAACGGCTTTATAAAGTCAATAAGGGGACCAGGCGGCGGTTACGTTTTAAACTGCAATCCCGAGGAAACAGAGCTTGCGCCGATTTTTGAGCTTTTGGGCGGTTCTTTCAGTCCGAGCGGCTGCGTGATAGGCTGCAGCAAGAAAGTGTGTTTTATCAGCTCAATGCTGAACGAGCTTTCGCGCGAAATGAACAAATATCTCTGCTCACGCACGCTGAAGGAATTTATTTATTATTATCAGAATTCGGGTCAGGTAAGCATAGACATTACCGTGACTCCGAAATAAAAGAAAACAAATTGCATGCCATGCAATAAATTTATTGAGGGGGCTTCTTTATGAAGAAAATTTTGGCAGTAGTTTTGCTTGTGTCGCTTCTCGTTCCGGCAGCGGCATTTGCGGAGGGTTTCGGCGTCTATGAGTGGAGCGCGACGGGAACGGCAATGGGCGACAACTTTATGTTTGACGAAGAAGACGCGGCGGTTCTCGCTTACAACCCTGCGGGCATTACGCATCTCAAGGGAAAACATCTCAGCTTCGGCGCAACGTGGTTTAATCCTGCAATCAAATGCCATTTCCAGAATACCCCAAGTGTTCCTGCTTATAATTGGAAGTCATGGAATGAAGCAAAGGGATATAAAGGCACAACACATAAAAATAACAGCTATGACCCCGTATGGGCAGGCTCAATTTTCTACACGCACCAGCTGAACGATAAGCACTGGCTCGGTCTCGGTGTTTTCCCGCGCTTCGGCAACGGAATTAACTTTGATTCAACATGGGAAGGCCGCTATGATACGGTCAGCGGTAAAATTACCGGTATAACAATTCAGCCTACTTGGGCGTTTAAGCCTTCCGAAAAATGGTCAATCGCGCTTGGACTTGACGTGAACTATATGAACCTTTCGTTGTCAAAGCAAATACCAATACATGACGGTGCAAAGCCACTACCAAATCTGTACGGAGATGCGTTGCTCGATCTTGATGGCAAATGCACAAATCTCGGCTGGTTTGTTTCAGCAATGTATGACTTTGACAAGAAAAATTCCGCAGCAATTACCTATCGCTCAAGTATTAAACATACAATGGATGCTGATACAGAAGTCATTTCTGATTTGGGCAATCAGTATGCAAATGCGCACGGCAGCGTTACTGTACCTGACTCACTTTCATTTGGGTTCGGTCATAAATTCAGCGACAGAACAAGAATTGAATTTGACGCGACATGGACAAACTGGTCAACCTATGATGTGCTTGATATGTCATTTACACCTGCAATTCAAACGCCAACAGGACCTATGGATAACTATATCGGCGTTAAAGACTGGAAAGCTGCGTGGCGTTTCGGTGTAGGCTTTCAGCACAGAATGAACAGCAAATGGACGTTCCTTTGCGGCTATAACTTTGACGGAAGCCCTGTGCCTGACGAAACCTTTGACTTTACAGTCCCGACGGGAGACAGACACCGCGGCAGCGTGGGCTTTAAGTACAATATCAGCAGGGATGCGGCGATTACGTTTGCTTATACCGCAATTTGGGCAGCCTCCAGAGACGTTGAATCCAAGGTTGGCGGAGCAGATTTTACCTCCGCGCGTATCAACGACTGCCTGACGCAGATTCTTTCGCTCGGCTTCAGCATGAAACTTAAATAGCTGAATTGAAGAAGATTACCAAATAAACTAAAGCGTCCGGTTTCGGATGCTTTTTTGTTTCCAAAATTTAAATTTTTGTTGCGGATAACAGTATTTGAGTTATAATGCTCCTGTCAGAGATTATTACAGAAACGGGTGTGATTTTATGTCAACAATAGGGTATTTTGACAATCTTGAGGAATTTAAGAAACTTCATGCGCTTCCGGTGAGAACGACTATTGAGTCAGCTTTCTACGGAAACAACGTTGTGCGCGTTAATGACGTCGCCGAAGCTTACGAGCTTGCGAAGAAAAGCGCCGGCACAGTTGAGCTTACGGGGCTTCCTGTCTGCCACAATGCGGAACTCGGACTGCCGGAAGGCGCAAACGTTCTTTTGTTCAACGACGGCGCGGTTTTCGGCCGCACGGCGGCAGCTAGAAGAATAGTCGGCTGGCCGGAGGTTGACGTTAAAAAAATATGCACTATTCTGCGCGAAGCAATACACAACGCGCGCGAAAGAAAATTCTACACCGCTGACGCTATTATCGGGCTTGACGAAGATTTTATGACGCGTGCCCATATTATGCTTCCTGAAGGACACGAAAACAATCTTTACAACTGGCTGCTCAATTTCCAGTATGCAAACGAAGAATACGAAAAACGCTACGCAAATTCCCGTCCGCTTCCGAATGACGGAGACATTTTCGTCTACGGCGACCCGTACTGGTCACACCCCGATTTCCCGCTCGGTCTTGCGTTCTTCTCACCTGAGCAGAACTGCGCGGCAATTCTCGGCATGCGCTATTTCGGCGAATTCAAAAAAGGCACGCTCACGCTTGCCTGGGGCATCGGCGCGAGAAACGGATACGTTGCGTGCCACGGCGGACTGAAACGCTATCAGCTTAAGGACGGAAGCGGCAAAAAATACGTGCTTGCGGCGTTCGGACTTTCAGGCTCAGGCAAATCCACAATCACGCACGCAAAGCACGGCGGCAAATATGACGTTACGGTACTTCACGACGACGCCGTTGTTATAAACGTCAAGGAAAAATACGCGATAGCCCTTGAGCCTGCCTATTTTGACAAAATGGCAGACTATCCGATAGGCTGTCCGGACAACAAATATCTGCTTTCACTGCAAAATCTCGGCGTAACGAAAACGAAGGACGGAAAGCTTATAGCTGTCAGCGAAGACATACGCAACGGAAACGGCAGAGCAATCAAATCGCGCTACTGGTCGCCGAACAGAATAGACAGAATTGACGAACCGATTAACGCCGTTTGCTGGCTTATGAAAGATTCATCGCTGCCCCCTGTTGTCAAACTCACCGGAGCGTCCCTCGCCTCGGTAATGGGCGCGACCCTTGCCACAATCCGCACCTCTGCGGAGCATCTTGCCCCCGGCGTTGACCCGAACGCTCTTGTAATAGAGTGCTACGCAAACCCGTTCAGAACTTATCCGCTTTCAATGGACTACGAGCGTTTCCGCCAGCTTTTTGAAGACGGCGTAGAGTGCTACATTCTTAACACGGGCTCGTTCCTTGACAAAAAAGTTCCGAAAGAGATGACGCTGGAAATTCTTGAAAAGATTGTTGAAGGCAAGGCCAATTTCGTTCCGTTCGGCAGTCTCCCCGGAATTGAATTGCTTGAGATAGAAGGCTTTGTCCCTGATTTGTCAGATGCGGCATACAAGGAACTGTTCATCAAACGCATGGAAGACCGCGTCAAATTCGTGAACTCGCGCGAAACCGAAAAGGGCGGCGTTGACGCTCTTCCGGCAGACGCCAAGGAAGCGCTTGCAAAGGTTATGGAAGCCGCGCGCAAAGCGTAGGAACAAAAATATTCTGAGCGGAGTCCGCTGCGGGCTCCGCCTTTCGTTTAGTAAGGAGCAAAAATGACAGAACGCGATTTTGAATTTTCACTGGGCGCTATTGACCCGTGCGGAAGAGTCAAGCACAGATATCTGCTTGAAATTTTTCAGGAAATGGCAGAAATTGACGCCGCTAAATACAATTTTGCGGTATTTCAGGTTTTGGAACGCGGAATGACGTGGGTGCTGCGCAGTTACCGCATAGATTTTGAGAGCTATCCCTGCAGGGAAGACAGAATACTCAAAATTGAAACCTACGCCGAAATATACCGCAATCTGTTTTCGCTTCGCACGTTTGAAATCAGAAACGCCGAAGGAAAACTGCTCGGTACAGCCAAAACCTGGTGGGTGTTGATAGACCTTGAAAGAAAACGTCCGCTGAGGCTTGACAAGGTTGAGGGCATGGACAAATTTCTTGCGCAGGCTTCCGAAAATTACCCGCCTGAGGTAAAAATACCGGAAGCCGCAAATGCGCAGCTCAGTTTCCCGTGGCAGGTCAGATGGCAGGACCTTGACGTGAACGACCATACGAACCACACGATATATTTCGGGTGGGCGCTTGAAAGCGTTCCGTTTGAAATCGCGGAAACGCACGCGCCTGTTTTTGCTGAAGCGCAGTATTTCAAGCCTGTTCCGCGCATGAAAATTGAGTGCCGCACGGAAGAAATTCCGTATGAAGGGCAGCTCCGCTTTGTTCACTCGCTCAAGGATGCGGAGGGTACTGAATACGCGCGGCTTTTGAGCGGCTGGAAAAAGGACGAACGCCCAAAAATTGAGATGTTTTAAATATTTCCGTTATATAGACAAAAACAGAAATAAATGGTATTCTTTGCTTTCATTTAGGTACTAGTCCAACGGGGGTGTGTACTGCTATGGAATATATCTGGCAGCTTAATGGCAAAATCAACGCTATTGTGTGGGGGCCGTGGATGCTTGCGCTTTTGGTCGGAACCGGAGTATGGTTCACGTTTATCCTCGGTTTTCCGCAGATTAAGTATTTTTCAGCAACATTCAGGGAAGTATTCGGCAAAATTCTGCATAAAAGCGAACAGGAAGGAATGATATCTTCCTTCGCGGCAATGTCCACCGCTTTGGCGGCGACAGTCGGCACCGGAAACATAGCGGGAGTTGCGACTGCCCTTCATATCGGCGGCCCCGGCGCTCTTGTGTGGATGCTTATTTCAGCTTTCTTCGGCATGACGACAAAATTCTGCGAAGTTTCCCTGGCAGTGCGTTACCGCGAGAAAAACGAAAAGGGCGAAATACGCGGCGGCACAATGTACATACTTGAAAAAGCTCTCGGTATGCGCTGGCTTGCGTTGCTCTTCGCATGGTTCGCGCTCATTGCCTCGTTCGGCATAGGTGATATGGTGCAGGCAAACTCAACTGCGGAAGGTTTTTACATGGCATTTCACGTGCCGCACGTGTACACCGCGGCAATTTTGGCGTTTCTGACGGGACTGGTAATTTGCGGCGGCTTAACAAGAATCGCTGCGGTTGCCACCTACCTTGTTCCGTTTATGTCAATTTTCTATATAGTTTGCGCGAGTGCCGTTGTTCTTAATAATGTACAGAATATTCCCTATGCAGTATCAACAGCCCTGCAGGGTGCTTTCGGCAATCCGATGGCAATCCCTGGCGCTCTCGGCGGCTGGGCGGTAAAAGCCGCAATTACAAAAGGAATATCGCGCGGCGTTTTCTCCAACGAAGCAGGTCTTGGTTCCGCGCCTATGGTGCACTGCACGGCTATGGTGGATCACCCTTGCAGACAGGGGCTTTACGGAATTTTTGAAGTGTTTGCCGATACGATAGTTATCTGCTCGCTCACAGTGCTTACGATACTTACCAGCGGCGTTCTTACATCGCAGCCTGAGCTTACCGGTGCGCAGCTGACGCTTTCAGCTTTCAGCGAAACTCTCGGAAACACCGGCACGCTAATTTTGTCGCTCGGGCTTGCACTTTTTGCGCTGTCAACCATCCTCGGCTGGTACTGGTACGGCGAAACAGCCCTGACATACATTTTTGGTCATAAAGGTACCGGCATTTACAAAGCGGCATTCCTTATTCTGCTCTTTGTCGGCGGCTGGGGCGGAGCCGAAATACTGGCAAATATTTGGGACTTGTCCGATACAATGAACGGGCTTATGGCAATTCCCAACCTTATAGGTCTGCTGCTTCTTTCAAAAGAACTCCGCAGACTGACAAAAGATTTTGACAGCAAACGCAAAAGCGGTGAACTGAAACTGTAGACAGCGGTACGGAAATAATTGAAACAGCAACGCTTCGAAGAATTTACTTCGGGGCGTTTTGTTTTTTTGTGAAACGGAGATAGCAGACGGAGAAAAGCAAAAGCTGGACAACTGTTGAGGAAGGCGTGGCAAGAGCTATTTTGAAAAGCGATACCGGTTCAGAGAGGCTCATAAACCATGAAACGGGTATTCGTACGCAGAAAGCGCCTATTATGCCCTGCCACATTACAAACCGCGTCTTCCCGTAGCCTGAAAAATAGCCTTCAAAACAGAACATGAATGATACGAACAGGCAGTCTATCGCGTAAGCTTTAAGGTAATCCGCGGCAGAATAGATTACGTCCGGCTTGCCTTTTGCAAACAGAGCGGCAAGCATATCACCGTGAAAAAATGACAGCCAGGCAAAAAATATTCCGGTGCCGAGCGAAACTGATATCCCGTAGGCAAGGGCGCGCTTCGCGCGTTCGTGTTCTCCCGCGCCGGCGTTCTGAGCTGTGAAGCTTGCCACCGTCTGGGCAAAGGTAATCGGAACAAGCATAATTATTCCGCATATCCGTTCAGTGACCCCAGCCGCCGCTGAGAAGGTTACCCCGAGTCTGTTCACAAACGCGGTTACACAGAGGAAAGAGAGTGTTACAAGAAAATCCTGCAAGGCTATGGGTATTCCTATGCGGAGCATTGTTTTGACAGCGTTTGAGCTGTATTTTAGAGCGCTTTTTGCGTATTCAAACGGTTTTTCCCTTTTCAAAACCGCGAAAAGCGTAAGCAGAACGCTGACTGCCTGCGCAAAAACCGTTGCAAACGCAGTTCCGAAAACTGGCATTTTAAAGTAGCCCGCAAGCAGAAGATCTCCGGCAATGTTTGTAAAGGTTGCGATTGAAATTGTCAGAAGCGGTGTTCTTGAATCACCGAGCCCTCTGAATATTGCGCCGAGTACGCAGAAAGAAGCGGTGAATACAAGTCCTGCGGAGCATATTCTGGTGTAGAGCAGCGCTCCTGCGTATGCTTCCGGCGGGGTCTGCATGAGTTTTACCGCCGGTTCCGCAAGCAGCTCCATAAGCAGCGTTACGGCGATTGAAAAGTAAAGGAAAAATCGGGCGGAGGAAAAAATCGTGCAGGCTGCAGAATTGTAATTTTTTTCTCCTATTCTCTGTCCGACAACGGTTGTTATGCCCGAGGCGATACCCATTGTCAGGGACATAACAGTCCAGATTATCCATGCGCCGGTAGAGACGGACGAAACGTCTGCTTTGCTGCCGAAATGACCGACTATGAGCATATCAACTACGCCGTAGAGGTTCATTAACAGCATGGAAAAAAATACCGGAATTGCAAATCCGGTCATCTTTTTAAATACTGAGCCTTTAGTGAAATCGTTTTGTTCGTTCATTTACATAAAAAAGCCGGAAAACTCCGGCTTTGAATTATCTTTTGCCTGCCATTGTGAGCAGGTCAAGCAGCATTGCCTGTCCTGTTGCTCTGCGTCCGGCGCCCGGACCTATAATGGTCGTTGTCCCGAGGTTGTCTGTATAGACGGTTGCCGCGTTTATTGCCCCGTTTATTGAAGCGAGAGGGTGAGTCATCGGTATTTTTTTAGGAGCAACGTAGGCTTTTATATCACCGTGGTTATTTTCAATTCCCGCAATCAGCTTTATCGTGCAGCCGTCTTCTTTTGCGCGCTCCATGTCTTCAAACGTAACGTTTGCTATGCCTGTGCGGTCAACGTCACTGACGGAAATTTGTTTGCCGTAAAGCATTTTTGTCAGAATTACGACCTTGACAGCCGGATCCCACGCGTCTATGTCTCCTGAAGGGTCTGTTTCCGTGTAGCCGAGCTCTTTTGCCGTGTTAAAGGCCTCCTCGTAGCTTGCACCGCTGTACATTTTACTCAGAATAAAGTTCGTCGTTCCGTTGATTATTCCTTCGATTTTCAGAATTCTGCAGCCTGCGAGCCCGTGATTAAGCATCGTTATAAACGGTGTCCCGCTCATGACTACGCCTTCAAACTGAAGCTGCGCCCCATTCTGTTTCGCCAAAGCGGCCAGTTCGTCATAAGCGAGAGACAGGGGACCCTTGACGGTGGTTGAAACGTTAATGCCTTTTGAAAGCGCGGTTTTAATGTGAGAGAGCGCCGGTTCGCCCGTTTCCACGTTGGTCGGAGTGGCTTCGCACAGCATAGTAATCTCTGCTGAGTCAAGCAGTTCGCCAAATTCTCCCTGAACGTCTTTGTTGAGCCCTGCGAGGGAATTGGTTGTGTGCAATGAGTTTATTGCGGTATTTAGGTCAAGGCCGTTTTTATCGGCAACAGTACCTTTGAAAAGGTCGCAAAGAAGCGTAACTTCAAATTCAAACCCGTATTTTTCCTTAAGCTCCGCACGTTTTTCGCAGAGCAGTTCCAGCAGGGCAGTACCTACGTTTCCGCAGCCTGAGACAGCTATTTTGTGAAGCAATCGGAAACACTCCTTTCAGTCGTTAGTTATCAGTCGCCGGTTGTCTTACAGTATATACGTTCAGCGACATTATACTATATTTCTCTGCGTTTTCGTCCTTTGTCTCTGCGATGTTCGCGAAGCTCACGTTTTGCGCGGTCAAATTTATTTTCGCTGTTTCTTGAAAAATAGCGTTTTCTCTCGCCCTGAGCAGCGTCTCTGTGTGGTCTTGATCCGCTTTCGCCTGAATTTTTTATGGGAGTAATCTTTTCGGCGTGAAGTCCTTCCTTTTCAAGTCTGCCGCTTCTTGCGTCAAAGAGCCTGCCCGCGTTTGCGGAAAGTTCAACCGTTATTCCGTCGTCGCGCAGTTTTATGTTGCCTACGTCTTCGCGCCCTATGCCTATGGCGCGGCAGAGAAGCCCAAGCAGTGGACCGACCTGCCAGCCGTCTTTTCGCCCTTCCCTGAAACGTACGCGTATTCCGCCCGACATTTCCGAACTTTTGAATTTGTCCTTTGAGTTGTCCCTCTCGCGGTCTCTTTTTTCCGCGGCAGCGCGCCCGCGTTCTTTTTCCCAGTCCATTTCGCGCTGTATGTCTTCGCGGATTGAGTAACCGCCCGGTCTGCTGCCGTAAGCTTTTGCAAGAAGTCCCGATACAAGCGTTTCAGCCTCGTCGCGTTCAAGCAGTTCGTGTGCCCACTGAACGTAGTCCTCTGATTCAAATGCGCTGTCAAGAACTTCCTGCTCGAAACGCAGTCTTGACTGCTGGTCTATTTCCGCAGCATCGGGTGCCGGCATCCACTGCATTTTGAGATTTGATTTCGCCATGCGGAGCATAAATTTAAACTGTTTTGTTTCTCGGGCTGTAAGAAGGATAAGGTTGCTGCCTTCCTGCCCTGCTCTTCCCGTGCGTCCGCTCCTGTGTACAAAGGCTTCGAGGTTCTGCGGAAGTCCGTACTGTATTACGTGGCTTACGCCTTCAATGTCAAGGCCGCGGGCGGCAACGTCCGTAGCGACGAGTATCTGAACGCGTCCGCCGCGGAGAGCTCCGAGAGCCGTGTTTCTTTCGCGCTGGCTCATGTCGCCGTGTATTGCGGTTGCGCGGAAGCCTCCGTCGCAGAGCCTGTCTGCAATTTCCTGAGTTTCAGCCCTTGTGCCGCAGAAAAGCAGGGCGCGTGCGGGATTTTCCCAGACGAGCACGTTCGTGAGCCCTTCAAAACGTCTGCGCGACGGGATTATGCATGCGCGCTGTGTAATGTCTTCGTGCGTGGTTACGTCGGAAACAAGCGAAATGCGCCGCGGGGCGTCCAGATAGCGTTTTGCGAGCGCAAGAATTTCAGGCGGCATGGTTGCCGAGAAAAGCCAGGTGCGCTCCGTATGGGGCATTGTGTCAAGAATTCCTTCCAGTTCCTCGCGGAAGCCCATGTCAAGCATGTCATCGCCTTCGTCAAGCACGACGCTGCGTATCGTTTCGCCTTTGAACGTTCCCCTGCGTATATGGTCAAGAATACGCCCCGGAGTGCCTACGATAACGTTTGCGCCGTCCCTTAGAGCCCTTATCTGGCGTTCCATATCCATTCCGCCGACAAGCGAGGCAACCTTTACGCGGCAATAAGCGCCCGCCCAGCTGAATTCGCGTGCAGTCTGCAGCGCGAGTTCGCGCGTAGGCGAAAGCACGAGAATCTGCGGGACGCTCATTTCGCTTTCGTCAAGAATGTTCAGAAGCGGAAGAGCGAAGGCAAGCGTCTTGCCCGAGCCTGTTTTTGCCTGAACTATGAGGTCGCCGTCAAGAAAGGTCTCGTCTTCAAGAATGCTTACCTGAACGGGCATAGGGGACTCAAAGCCTTTTTTGTCGAGAGCCATAACAAGCTCTTTTCGCAGATTGAAATCTGCGAATCTGATATTTGTTTCTGCCATTTTGAAAATCCTCCCAATTTGTGCTGAAGCAGCAAAACAAATCAGGCAAAAAGAACAGGTGAAAATCCCGAAGCGGCTGAACCGCTGACTGAAAAGTTTCGTGCTGCAGCTTGCAGATGGCTGTACGCCACGGGGCATAATTATCGCTGTTTTGGCAGATTTGTCAAGGCTGACCGCCGAACAGCCGTTTTGGGCTGCTTTGATCGGGCGCTTTTTCAAGCTTTTTGTAGTATAATAACGTTGTCATGAAGAAAATTTTACGCCTCTGCACGATATTTGACGGATTCAGCCGGCGCGTTGTCGCGGCGGTCTGTTTTTCTGCCGTTATGCTTTCAGTCTGCGTTTTCTGTACATCTGCCTGTGCTTCGCAGCAGTTTGACCCGCAGAAAGTACGGGGACCGAAACTGGAAAAACTCTGTATGGTTATCGTGAACAATACGGACGCGCAGATTCTTGCCGCAGAGAACGGAGACCTTGACGTCGTAAGCGACATCGTACGTCCTTCGGATATTCAGATAATAAGCCGCAACAAAAATTTTGACACTTCCATGGCGCGTGCCTTTCACGCTTTTTTCATGCTTATGAATACCACAGACGGTATTTGGAAAGACAAATATGTCAGACAGGCAGCGGCACAGTCCATAGACAGAAACAATATAGTCAGGACGATTTTTTCAGGCTATTGCGAGCCTATCAACAGCTGGCTGCCGCCTGTTTCTCCCTGGGCGCTGCAGGGAAGAAGCGCAAACCTTTTCAACCGCGCCGCCGCGCGCGCCAAACTGAAAAAACGGGGTTACAGCTGGGGAATTAACGGAATGCTGATTGCGCCTGACGGTAAGCCGGTAAAGAAAATGAAGCTTTTAACGCCGCTTGCCAAGGTCGCGCCGACCACCGCCGAACTTGCGGAGCAGGTTGCCGATTCGCTTCGTGCGGCGGGATTCCCCGTTGAGGCCGAGCCTATGGATTTTTCCGCAATGATTTCAAAAATTGACAGGAAAGAATATTCGCTTGCGGTTATGGCGTGGTCAATGGGCAGAAATCCCGATTCGCTTCACGGATTTTATCACAGCTCGCAGAATATTCCGGGCGGCTACAATATGACGGGAATAGCGGACAAAAATCTTGACAAAGCGCTTGACGGCATTGTTTCGGCAAGAAACAAAGAGGAAGCGAGAAAAGCTTCTGACAAAGCCCAGCAGCTGCTTGAAGACCTCGTGCCCTCCGTTCCGATATACAGCAGGTTATCCGTTGCCGCGGTTTCAAATTCCTGGAAAAATATCATAACGACGGAACGGATGACTGCCGACAATATGTGGACGATTATGCTCGCCGAACCGAAGAACGGGAAAAAACGCCCCATGCGTATGCTTCTTGCAGAGGAGCCGAGAAATCTTAATCCTTTCACGGCGAGCAGCGCCTATTCGTGGCAGGTGCTTGGTATGATGTACGAGGGACTGCTTGAAACCAATCCTTTTACGCTTGAAGATATGCCGGGACTTGCCGCAAAATGGTCGGTCAGGGCGGAGAAAAACAAAACGGTAATCAGTTTCAGGCTGAAGCCCGGACTTGTGTGGAGCGACGGAAGCAAAATCACGTCACATGACTTCGCCGAAACAATACATTTTATACAATCTAATAAAATTCCACGCTTCCTTGACGCGGTTAAGAACGTGAAATCTGTCGCGTGTCCGACCGATTTGGATATTGTTGTTACCCTGTCGGGTGAGAGCTACTGGTATCTGGACAAAATAGGCGGTATGCTTTGTATGCCGGCTAAAACGCTTAAAGCGGTGAAAGATTGGCAGAACTGGAACCCGCTTGATAAATCGCAGAAATTCGGGCCGTACGGCTTTGTATGCACGGGACCTTTTATATTTGAAAGCTACAGGCCGGGGGAATATGTTATGTTCCGGCGCAACGAAAATTACAGGAGGCTGAAACAGTGAGAAGGGGATGGCTCAGCAGAAGGGCAGCTGCGTCTCTGCTCGTGCTTTTCGTTGTTCTCGTTTTGAACTTTATTCTGTTCAGAATTATGCCCGGTGACGCTGTCAGCACAATTATTGACCCTAATTTCTCGCCGGAGGCAAAGGCAAGGCTTCGCGAGCTTTACGGGTTAGACAAGCCGATTTTGCAGCAGTTCTTTATATATCTCAGACAGATGCTTACCTTCCGTTTCGGGCTTTCTTTCCTCAGCCAGCGTCCGGTATGGGAGGAGCTTGTTTCGAGGCTTCCTCTTACTCTTGTTCTTATGGGCTGTTCAATGCTTCTGTCAGCCGTAATCGGTATATGGCTCGGCATTAAAGCCGCTCTTAACAGAAACAAATTCGCGGAAAAGTTTGTACTGCGGGCAGGGGCGGTTACCGCTTCTTTCCCCGGATTTTTCGTACAGCTTGTGCTGCTTATGCTTTTTGCCAGAACGTTCCGCGTATTTCCGCTCCGCGGCAGTCTTTCGGTGCCGCCTCCAACCGGAACGTGGGCTCTGTTCTGCGATTACGCTCACCATCTCGCCCTGCCTGTTATATCGCTGACGATTATGGGTTTCGGCGGCTGGGCGTTGTACGTGCGCAATTTAATGGTGCGCGTCTTAAATGAAGATTACATTGTAATGGCTGAAGCCAGAGGACTTTCAAAGAAGCGCGTAATATACGGGCACGCGTTCAGAAGTATTCTTCCACCGATATTTACAATTCTGCTTATGTCTCTGCCCGGACTTGTTTCCGGAGCGGTTATTACAGAGTCTGTCTTTTCGCTGCACGGGGTAGGCACCTTCCTTGTGGAGGCTGTTTCCGGCAATGACTATCCGGCGGCGGGGGCGGCTTTTTATCTGCTCGCGCTTATAACCGTCATCTGCAATCTGCTTGCCGACGTTATGTACGGCATCGTTGACCCGCGCGTGCGGCTTGAGGAAAAAAACTGATGAAGGCGCCGGCGGGACTTTTGAAACGCAGAAGCGTGATTGCTTTCATAATAATCTGCCTTGCAGGGCTTTTTGCCCCGTTGCTTGCAGGCGGTTATCCGTCAGACGCGGTCGGCGCGCCTTTTGCAAGACCGGTGTGGTGGAACAGGGCGCTTTCTTCAACGCGCGAATTTACGGTTGATACAAACGGGGTCAGCTTTGACTGGGACAAACTGCCGCCTGCGCTGTTCAAGCTGAACGGCACGGTTGAAGGCGAAGACGTGAGAATAATTTTTGTATCGCCTGAAAAGGAATTTGAAATAGCGAGACTTGACGGAAAACAGAAACAGCTTCTGAATATCGACGCGCGCGACATGATTTTCAAACAGCAGCTCGGTCTGCCGCTTGTCGGAAACGCAACGGAACAGCTTTTCCCCTGCAAAGGTAAATATTCGCTCAAAATAGAAGGAGCGTCAAGGGCAGACCTATTGTTTTCGCTTCCGGGGGCAAGACAGGGACTGCTCGGCACAGACCAGCGCGGAAGGGACGTTTTTGCGCTCTTCCTTTATGGAATACGCACGTCGCTGCTTATAGGAATTATAGCCACTTTGGTTGCCTCCGTTCTCGGACTCGGCTTCGGCCTTGCCGCAGGCTATGCCGGAGGCTGGACGGACGCGGTCATTATGCGGACGGTTGACATTCTCCTTTCAATACCTACAATGCCGATTTTAATGATTCTTGCAGGTGTGTGGGGCAAAGGACTGTGGCAGATAGTTGTTACTCTTTCACTCTTTTCATGGATGGGAACCGCGCGTTCCGTCCGTTCGCTCGTCCTTTCCGTCCGCGAAAGCCAGTGGATAGAGGGGCTCAAAGCGCTCGGCGCAAAACGCTCCTACATTCTTGTGCGCCATCTCATTCCGGAAACGGCGCCGATAATGCTTGCCAACCTTGCGCTCGGTGTTCCGGGAGCCATTTTGTCCGAGGCGGCGCTCGCGTTCTTCGGACTTTCGGATCCGAGACTGATTTCATGGGGCAGAATGCTGCACGAAGCACATTCTTTCGGTGCCTTTACTGAGGGCGCATGGTGGCTTCTGCTTCCTCCCGGACTTGGAATTGTCGCTGTCTGCCTGATTTTTATGGATATTGGCAGATATCTTGAAGAACAAATAGACCCGCGCCTTTCGGGAGAGAAGAAAAATGCTTAACGTACGCGGACTTACCGTAAAATATTCCGGCTCGGACACACCTGCGGTCTGCACTGCGGATATCGTGCTCGAAAAAGGCAGCATTACAAGCCTTGTAGGGGAGTCAGGGAGCGGAAAAAGCACTGTTATCAACGCCATTCTCGGACTTTTGCCGAAGAGCGCCGAAAAATGCGGCGAAATCTGCTTTGGCGGCAGAAACCTGCTGACGTGCAGCGAAGACGAATTCATGAAAATACGCTGGGAAGGCATTGCGCTTGTTTCTCAGGGCGCCATGAATTCTTTTACGCCCGTACTTTCGGTCGGGCGCCAGATTAAAGAAGTGCTTGCAGCGCATCTTAACGTTACGGGAAATGCCGCAGAGCAGCGGACTGCCGAGCTGCTTGAGGCAGTAGGGCTTGACGCTTCAATTTCCAAACGCTATCCGCATGAGCTTTCGGGCGGACAAAAGCAGCGTGCTGCTATCGCCTGCGCTCTTGCCTGTTCTCCGCAGCTTCTGCTTGCGGACGAGCCGACCACCGCCCTCGACGTAATTACCCAGGCAGGCATACTTAAACTGCTTGAAAAACTGAGAAAAGAAACAGGAATAACGATACTGCTTGTAACCCACGACCTGCCAATGGCCGCCTCCGTATCAGACAATCTGCTCGTGATGAAGGACGGAGTGATTGTAGAACGAGGAAGTTCACGGGAGCTTACCGCAGCGCCGCGGACAGATTACGCCAAAAAACTGCTTGCGGCGATAGAGCTTCCTGCCAAGCAACCGAGAGAAACGCTTTCTGACAGGCTTGCGGTAAACGCTGAAGAAATAACGGTGCGCTTTGAATCCAAAAACGGAAGTTCTCACACCGCTGTTGACGGAATTTCACTGAATCTGCGCAAAGGCGAGACGCTTGCGATAGTCGGTGAATCGGGCAGCGGCAAAACAACGCTTCTGCGCACGCTGATGGGTTTGCAGAAGGCGTCTTTAGGCTCTGTTCAGTTGTTCGGAAAAAGAGCGGAAATTCTTTCTGAAAAAGAACGTTCGGAGCTGTTCAGACTGTGCGGCTACGTGCCTCAGGACCCGTACGGCGCGCTGCCTCCGGGATTGACAGCGCTTGAGGCGGTTATGGAGCCGTTTGTTATTTCCGGCAGTCTGCTTAATAAGACTGAACAGCGCGAAGCGGCGGAAAAACTGCTTGCCGACGTAGGTCTGCGCGGCGAAAGAATACTGAATTCACGTGCCGTTGCGCTTTCCGGCGGGCAGAGGCAGAGAGTAGAGCTTGCACGCGCTCTTGCCCTTTCCCCGAAGCTTCTGCTTTGCGACGAACCGACATCAATGCAGGACGTTTCCACAAGAACTGATATAATAGAACTGCTTGAAAGCAGAGTGGAGCAGGGAACGTCACTGGTATTTGTGACGCACGACCTTATGCTTGCCGCTTCGGCGGCTGAAAAAATTATGGTTATGAAGGACGGCAGGCTTTGCGAATACGGAAATTCCTGCAAAGTTCTGTGCAGTCCGAAGCACCCTTATACAAGGGCACTGCTTGAATCAGTGCCGAAAAATTCGGCAGCACGGTTTTAACACACTATAAAACGGAGGGGTACTGAATGAAACAATTTTTTAAGGATTTCAAGGAATTTGCATTGCAGGGCAACGTGCTTAATTTGGCAATAGGCGTCGTTATAGGCGGAGCGTTCGGCAAGATTGTCAGTTCGTTCGTCAACGATATTATTACGCCGCTGCTCGGTCTTGTAACCGGCGGAGTCAATTTCTCCAGCCTGTTCTACAATCTTTCCTCAACGCCTGTCGAGAGCCTTGCAAAAGCGCAGGAAGCAGGAGTACCGGTGCTTGCGTACGGCATGTTCATTCAGAACGTGATTGATTTCTTAATATCAGCCTTTGCGATTTTTATTGTACTGCGCGCGATGATGCGTTTCAAAAAGAAAGAGGAAGAAGCGCCTGCAAAACCTGCACGCCTCTGCCCGTACTGCAAATCCGAAATCGCGGACGACGCAACGCGCTGCCCGCACTGTACGTCAGAACTTTAGACTTAAAATTTGCTTGAAAGAATAAAAACAGCGCCGAAATATCTTCCGGCGCTGTTTTTTATTGCTGTGAGTAATTTATTCTCCGATATGTTCCTTAATTTCTTCGGACGAAACGCGGGTAAGCTCTGTTTTTGGCAATGTTTTGAGTATTTCCCACGCAATGTCGAGAGAATCTTCCAATTTGCGCATTTCCTGCTTTCCCTGCTTAAGAAATCTGTTTTCAAACAGCTCTCCGAACTTAAGAAGGGTTCTGTCATCCGCGGAGAGTTCGTCTTCGCCGACTACCTCTGCAAGGGAACGTATTTCCTGCGCCCTGCTGTAAGAAGCGAACAACTGGCTTGAAACTGACGGATGGTCTTTCCTCGTGTAGCCTTCGCCTATACTGTCTTTCATAAGCCTTGAAAGGCTTGTAAGCACTCCTATCGGAGGATACACGTTTTTTGAATCAAGCTCGCGCGACAGAGTTATCTGCCCCTCTGTTATGTAGCCTGTCAGGTCAGGTATCGGATGCGTTATGTCATCGTTCGGCATAGAAAGAATCGGCAGCTGGGTTATGCTTCCGGCAGAGCCTCTGACGATGCCTGCACGCTCATAAAGCGACGCAAGGTCGGAATAGAGATACGCCGGATAGCCTTTTCTGCTCGGCACCTCTCCGGCGGCAATCCCAAGCTCGCGCAGCGCTTCGCAGTAGTTTGTTATATCCGTCATTATAACGAGAACGTGCATCCCGAGTTCGTATGCGAGGTATTCGGCAGTCGTCAAAGCCATTCTCGGGGTTGCTATGCGCTCAATTACGGGTTCGTCCGCCAGGTTCAGGAAGGTTACTATATTGCTGCTGTCTCCCTTTACAGCGAGTTCGCGCATAAAAAATGCCGCGTCGTCGTGTTTTATGCCTATTCCGGCAAAAACAACGGCAAACTGTTCGTCCCCGCTTATTTCAGACTGCGTGGCTATCTGTACCGCGAGCTGATTGTGCGGAAGTCCGTTGCCTGAAAAAATCGGAAGCTTCTGACCGCGGATAAGCGTTGTAAGAGTATCTATGGCGGAAATGCCGGTGTGTATGCAGTTTTTGGGGTACTGACGCGCTGTGGGATTGAGCGGCAGTCCGTTTATGTCAGCTTTTTTGCCGCCGTATATTGTCCCGAGTCCGTCGCGGGGCTCTCCGAGTCCGTTAAACGTCCGTCCGAGCATATTTTCTGAAAGAGTAACTTCCAGCGGTCTGCCGAGGAAACGCACCGCCGTCGTTTCAGGGACAAGCCTGCCTGTTCCGCTGAAAACCTGTACGAGAACGGCTGTTTTACCGACAGATTTAACCTGTCCGTGTCTGAGTTTTCCGTCCGAATCAATGATTTCCACAAGCTCGCCGCAGCCTGCTCCGGATACGTTTTCCACCAGAACGAACGGACCGTCGATATTCTTTACGCCTACGTATTCAGTTTTAAGCATCCAAATCAGCCTCCGTTTCTTTTAAACATTCGGCTTCGACGCGGCGGAAATGTTCCGCTATCCGTACTTTCAGTTCGCCGCAGGCAGAAGCATCTTCGGCTGAAAGTTCGCGAAGTCTGACTATTGCGGATACGGATTCGTCGTTTTTTATGATTGAAATCGGAACTCCCTTTTTGATGAGTTTTACGGCTCCGTTGTAGAAATACAGTATCGTATCCAGAATCCGGAAAGTCTTTTCCGGCGGACAGCATGAATCGCTGCTGAAAGAGTTCTGCTGAAGGAAGCCGTTTTTAATCAGGTACGCGGCAAATGACGTAAGCCTCTGATCGTCAGGAAGAACGTCTTCTCCCACGAGATTTATAATCTGCTGTATTTTGATGTCGGCTGCGAGAATTGCCCTTGCCTGTGTTCTGTTCTCCGTCCAGTGCGGGTCGATATGCCCGCAGAACCAATCAGAAAGCTCGTCAGCGTATTCGCTGTACGAATCGGTCCATGAAATGGCAGGGTAGTGGCGTGCGTTGGCGAGATTTCTGTCAAGCTCCCAGAAACAGCGTATAAAGCGTTTTGTGTGGCGGGTGACAGGCTCGGTGAAGTCGCCTCCCGGAGGGGAAACGGCGCCTATAACGGTTATTGAGCCTGTGCTGCCGTTAAGCGTTAAAACTCTGCCTGCGCGCTCGTAAAATTCTGCCAGACGGCTCGGAAGATAGGCAGGGAAACCTTCTTCGGCAGGGATTTCTTCAAGGCGTCCCGAAAGCTCGCGCAAAGCTTCCGCCCAGCGCGAGGTCGAATCAGCCATTATCGCGACGTCGTAGCCCATGTCGCGGAAATATTCTCCGAGTGTTATTCCCGTGTAAATTGACGCCTCGCGCGCCGCGACAGGCATGTTTGATGTGTTTGCGATAAGAATCGTGCGTTCCATAAGCGGGTGCCCCGAACGAGGGTCTTCAAGAACGGGGAACTGCTCCAGAACGTCAGTCATTTCGTTGCCGCGTTCTCCGCAGCCTATGTATATTACAACCTGGGCGTCGCCCCACTTTGCAAGCTGGTGCTGCGTAACGGTTTTTCCTGTTCCGAAACCGCCGGGAATACAGGCTGTGCCGCCTTTTGCCATCGGGAAGAGTCCGTCTATGACGCGCTGTCCCGTTATGAAAGGCTTGTCAGGCAGAAGGCGTTCCGCATACGGACGCGGTGTCCTGACCGGCCAGCGCTGAATCATCGGTATTTCAACTTCTTTGCCTGCGGTGTTTATGTAACGCGCTATTGTTTCTTTGCCTGCATATTTTCCTGCCGGAACAACCCATGTGAGTCTGCCTTCTGCGTCCGGCGGTGCCATGATTTTGTGCAGAAGAAGCGGTGTTTCCTGCACCGTTGCAAGCACGGAGCCGCCTGAAATCGTGTCGCCTTCTTTCGCGGCGGGCGTAATGTCCCAGAGCTTCTCCTTGTCAAGCATTGAAACCGAAGCTCCAGACATAATGTATTTGCCGTGAAGCTGAAGCAGTTTGTCAAGAGGTCTGCCTATGCCGTCGAAAAAGCTTCCGAGAAGCCCCGGGCCGACTTCTACAGATACTGATTCGCCGCTGCCTGTGACCTGCTCTCCGGTCGTCAGTCCAGACGAATCTTCATAAATCTGTATCGTCGCTTCGCCGTTTTCTATATTGATAATTTCACCGGTAAGTTTCCGTCTGCCGACGTAAACTACCTCGCGCACCGCGAAGCCGCCCATGTTTTCGGCTTTTACGACAGGTCCGTTCACGTAGGAAACTATGCCGGTTCTGTTCTTTGCATCCATAACGGTTTCTCCTCTTATGACTGAATGTCCGGAAGCAGACGCTGAGCAAGCGTATCGGTCATGCTTTCAGCCGCGTTTTTCCAGTCAAAACAGATTCTGCGTTTCCCGTCCTCTGAAAGCAGCGTAATGCCGCCTTTTGGGGCATTATTCGCGTATGTAACGCTGAAAACGGTATCCGTCCCTGTTTTTTTCAAAAGGGCGGCAAGTTCGTCCGCAAGCTTTGCGTCATCCTTTGAGAGCACGACGGAAAACTTATTTTCGTTCATCTGTTCTGCCGCTTCGAGCGCCATTCCGCACAGAATACGGACGTAATCGCTTCGCTGTCTGAGACTGCGGAATTTGCTCTCAAGTCTGCCAAGCGCCTCGTCCATCAGTTTGTTCTGCAGTTTCAGCATTTCACGGCTCTCAGTCAGTTTTGCGGTACGCAGACGCAGGCTTCGTTCCTCGTCCGCCTGTTTTTCAGCCTGTTTTACAATTAAATCAAGCTCGGCATCAAGCTTTGAGGTCTCCTCTTTCAGCCATTCGCCCGCCTTTGCCGAGGCATTGTCAAGCTGCGCCTGTTTCTGTAAAGAGGCGTTCTCAAGTATTTTTCTTTTCTGTTCGTCCAGTCTGCTTACAGAAGCTTCTTTCACCGCATCTTCACCCCTATTGCTTCCTGTACCCTGTCTGCGAGATAATTTTCACCGTGTATGCTGCCGAATCTGTCAGGTATTTCCACAACGACAGGAAGTCCGTTCCGTTCCCTGAGACTCTGCACCGTTTCAGGCGCAAGTTCCGCAGCCCTTTCCGTAACGGCGAGAATTGCCAGTTCCTTCATTGAACAGGCGCGGCGGAAAGCTTCGTCCGCTTCCTCCCGCGTACGGACAAGACTGCCGCGTATGCCCGCAAAACGCATACCGGCAAGAGTATCCCTGTCGCTGCTGATCAGATATGCTTTCATTCAGTACGAAATCAGAATTTTTGCAGAATCAGCATTGATACGATAAGACCGTAAATTGCGATACCTTCGGAAAGTCCGAGATAGATAAGAGTTGCGCCGAGCATTTCAGGCTTTTCGGCGATAAGACCGATAGCCGATGAACCGACGTTTGCAACGGTGTAAGCTGCCGCCAGGCAGGAAATAGCCGTTACCAAAGCCGCCGCCAGAAAACCGAGACCTTCGCCGATGCCGTAGCCTGCCGCCTGTGACGGCGCTTCGGCTGCCTGTGCCGAAGGCGCGAACGACATTATTACGCCGCCTAAAACGAGCAGGCAGGAAATGCAGAGAATTGCTGCGTAAAGAGCCGTGCTGCCCTTTGTATTCCTCTTCTGCATTACGTAACCGCTGCATACGAGAGCCAAAACTGTTGCTGCCGAGATGAATAAACCTGTCATTTCTTATACCCCCTGATTTTTTATGCCGAGTAAACAAAATTCTGCCGAAAATTTTGTCTTTTAATTTTTCCACTGCACAGGGCTGAAAGCCTTGCCCCCGCCCTTGTAGAATTTGCCGAAGAATTCGTAATATTCAAGCCTGAGCGTCTGTATGAAAACAATCAGACCTTCAAGTGCAACAACCAGAACGTTTCCCGCCGTGAGCAGCAGAAATTTCATAAACATACCGCCAGGCAGATTGCGCACCATTTCGGAAAGCATTATGACCGCCATTGAAAGGCATACGTGATTGAGTGCAAAAGCCGCAAGCCTTACGAAAGAAACTGTGTTTGAAAGCATTGAAAGCACGACCTCTATAATTCCGAAAACGTCCGCAGCCGTTGAAGACTTCGGCTTTTCCTTAAACAGAAGGCGTGCGAACGTGCTTTTGAAAGCGATAAGCAGGACGGAAAGCACTGCCGTGAGTTTGAGAGCAAAAAGAAGCGTATCCGACCCCGTATCCGTTATGCGTGCAAGAGCAAACGCCGCAACTGGCCAGTAGAGCGCCAGTCCGGCGATTCCCTGACCGTCAAAAAGCATACTGCCGAAATTTCTGTCCCTGAACTGCCGCGCGATATTAAGCAGAATACCTGCCGAAATAATTGCGAAACCGACGGTTATCGAAGCCGCTATCAGACTTCCTGTGTCTTTTATCGGAGAGAGCCAAAGCGCGGGAATAATGTCCTCCTGTCCGAAAATGCTGCCGTACAAAACACCGAAAAACATTGAGCTTGCCGCGGCGCATTTCATGATAAACGCGGCTGAGCGGGGTGCAAATCCTTTTTTCTGCGCCCATACCGCCGCAAAGTAAATCAGAAGTCCGTGACCGACGTCGCCGAACATAAAGCCGAAGAAAAGCGCGAAAGTCAGCGCGACAAAAGCCGACGGGTCAAACTCGTCGTACGACGGAAGGCTGTACAGAGCGACGATATCCTGAAAAGCGCGGAAAATCCTTTTGTTTTTCAGCAGAACCGGCGCAGAGATGTTCAGTTCCTTCGTGTCGTCCAAAAGAATTGAGGTTGATGGTGCGCCTCGTTCGATCTCTGCTTTGATTTCGTCAACCGAATCGGACGGAAGCCAGCCGCTGATGAAAAACAGGCCGCTTACCTCGCCGCGTCCCCTGCATACGTCATAGACGCGCTGCATGGCGTAAAGCCGGAGATAAAGCTGTTCGAGCTGTTCCCTGCTGCCGTCCAGCAGTTTGTCTGCTTCCTCGGTAAACGTCTCAAGCTGCCTGCAGTTTTCCTCTTTCTGCCTTGCGATTTCCGCTGCCATCTCTGCGGTATAATCGCTGCCCGCAGTCTGCAGGCGTTCGTAATTTTCAGGTTTCAGCAGTTCGAAACGTGCGCAGATAAACTCGTTGCCAATCAATTCCGAAACGCTGAAATCGGTTCCCTGCACTGCGGAAAGAATTTTCTCCGCAGCTTCGAGCTCCGCTTTTTCGTTTGTCAGGGCAAGTTTCTGTGTCTGCAGCTGATTGAACTTTGCAACAGCCTTATCGACGCTGTATCTTGCGGAAGTGAGCGTAAAATTTTTGTCCGGAGGAACGCTGACCGGCTGCGGAAGAGGTCTTCCCGAAGCTTCCCAGACGGAAGAAATCTTTGCAAGCAGTTCGTCATACGGGTTGACCGTTTCGGTCGTCACCTTTGAGCGGAGGTTCATGTCATTTACAAGCGCGTCAAGAGACAGCGGCTGAAAGTTGCCGGCGAGCGCCAAAAGCTGTGCGCTGCTTTCAATTTCGCCGCGCGGCCCGACCAGCGTCAAAGCTGTCATTTTTATCACTGCCATACAAAATCACCTCCGTCCGCAACAGGTTTTATAAGATGTTCCGCCGCAAGCCGCGGGCTCAGACCGGAATCAACGCTCTCCGTTATCCGTATCAGGTCTTCTATTTCGTGCAGCTTCAGCGTAAAGTAACATACCGTAGTGTGAAAACCGGGAACGCCTTTTCTGAAAATCTTTTCTGCGCTTGCGTTGTTGAAACGCCGTATTCTCATTTCAAGCCGCAGCTCTCTTTCGGACTGCTCCCTCGTCTCGGCGAAAACAGCGCTGTAATACGGAAAACGCTCGCTGAGATACTTTCTGTAGGTCTCGGGCGGTGAAGACGCCATAAAGCTCAAATCCGCCGGTGTAACCTTGTAATGCGCCGGAATAAGCGCTGCCTGAATTTCGTCCGGCGGTAAATCGTAATAGAGCAGACATCTGTGCAGAATATAAAGATTAAGCAGATCAATGCGCGAGCCGAACAGAGGTGTCAGATATTTGCTCTCCGTCTTGTCCAGTGTACTCAAATCGTTAAAAACCGACACTTCCGTAAAATGATCCAGCGCTGTCTCAAGCTCAAGAACAGAATCTGTCTCACCTGCTTCCAGCCTTTGCAGAGGCTGCCGGACCGCATCGGCGTATCTGGATTTTTCAAGCGCGGCAAGTAGCTCTGAATAGCTTCTGCAGCCTGCCAGCGCGTCGTAATCAAGCTCGGAGCAGGGCAGCGGCGTAAGCTTGTAGCGGAGCGTCTGCTCGTCAATATGCCGCGAACGGACAAAACGGAAAATCCTTTTCAGCTGCTCCGTCTCAAACCAGCCGAGCCAGTCTGCGAAAAATTTCCTGCGCGCCCCCTCAAGCCCCGAAACAAAAAACTCCGCTTCCTTAAGCAGCGACGAACGAAGCTGCTTTTCAAGATTGCCGCGGTGCGCCGTTGAAGAATCAAGGAACTGCAGCGGGACGGCATACGCTTCCGTTCCCTTAAGAAACTCCGTTATCTCGGCAGACGATTTGCAGTGCAGCAGAGTCCACAACTCATCTGCGGCAAGCAGCCTGCCGTGGCGGACGTGTGCCCGTATCGCGGTTGACGAAACGGCGGTGTGAAGCGTCACTCAGCCGACCTCTTTACGTACTCCGACGCAAAATTTTCAGTCAGTGAATCAAGCAGAGGCTCAAGCTCCTTCTCAAAACGCGCGGTGTACTCCCTGCGTTTCTCTGCGCAAAGCTCTGCATAACGCCCTGCTTCTTCGGAAGCGGACGCCTGCGCGGTGCGGACAATTTCCTCTGCCCTGTGCTTCGCCTGTTCCGTGCGCTCTGCGCGAAGCAGCTCAAAATTTTTCTTAACCTCAAGCAGCCGGTACTCTGCCTCGGCCGCAGAGCTTCTGACAATATTCTCTGCCTCCGCCTCAGTTTCCAGAAGTGCGGCAAGCGTTTTTTCAAGACTGCTCATAGGTCGGCATTCCTCCTGAATTTTACTGCTGTTTTCTTTGAACCGACAGCTTTTGTGCGCTCTTCATGCGCGTGAAATCCTCCCGTTCGCTCTCCTCAAGCGCGTCGGAAATAAATTTCAGCTGATTCAGTTCTGAAGGTATTACTATCTTGTCAAGCGAATTTATGCGGCGGTGGGTCTTCTTCATCTGAGCCGCAAGACGGCAGATGCCGGCTTCCGTCTCGGCAAGCTTCGCAAGCAGGGCGGAAACCCTGCGGAACTTTGCGTATGCTTCGTCAGCCGCTCCGGAAGAACCGAGAAAAGAGCAGCACGGCTTTGCAGGGAGCTCTGCCGGCGGCTCGATTTCCGGAACTTCAACACCCATTACGGAATGAAAACGCACTGTCAAATCCTGAATTTCAGGGACGGACTGCACGATATCCTCAACAACCTCAATCCCGAGGGATATTGTTGCTCTCTGAAGAGCGTCGTATGCTTCGCGGAAAACCTCTGCCGCCTCAGCCTGAATTTTCTTTGCCGCATCGGTGCGGGAGGCAAGCTCAAACATCAAGACCTGCCGCTTCTGGTCAAGCAGATCGCGGCCGGACTGTGCTGCCGATATAGAGTTTTTCAGTTTCACAAAATCTCCCCGCGTGGGGGCAAATTTTACAGGCATCAAAAACCCTCCCGGTCAAAGATAAACTGCTCTGCAATAACATTCTACACGCATTTACTTTACCATATTTATGATAAAATATAAACAGAAAATTGAAAAAAACAAAGGATGAATGAGACGTGTTCACAGTCTTTATCGGAGAGACAGAGCTTGCAAAAATACCCGGGCTTTCGGCTGCCGGTGCCGACGTCAACGCGCTGCGCTACACAGCACCGTCGGACGCCGACGTGCTTCACTTCGGAAAACCGCGCTGCGTCAGCACAATACCCGTAGATCCGCAGGGGCACCCGTCGCCGACAATAATAACGAAAGCGGCAATTGACGAAGCAAAACTGCCGTATCTCGTCGTCTGCGCGGGAAACTCCGTGAACCCCGCCTGTCCGTTTGAAACGGTCGCGTCGAAACCCGGAAAAGACCCGCGCTTCAGAAAAGCCCTGGAAAACGCGGAAGAAATAATAAAACGCTCGGAAGCTCTGGCAAAAAAACTCGCGCCGCAGCTCAAAAGAATTGTCATAGGAGAATCGGTTCCAGGGGGAACAACGACGGCGCTGCTTCTGCTTCGCGCGCTCGGCTATGACCATACAGTATCTTCCGCCGGTCCCGTCAATCCCCTGCAGCTCAAAGAAGAGATTTGGCAGGCTGTCAGCAAAAGACTGAACATAACAATCGGAGGGCTCAAAGGCAAAGGTTATAAAGCCGCCGAAGAAGTCGGAGACCCTATGCAGATTGCGGTATCCGCATTTGTCCGCGCATTGCCGGAAAGAATTGACGTGACTCTGGCGGGAGGCACGCAAATGCTTGCGGTTGCCGCCCTTTTGAGAGACTTGGGCGAAACGCGTCCTCTGCTCGTCGCGACGACAAAATACGTCTACAAAGACCCGACGAGCTGCATGGAAGAATACGCAAAAGAAATAGGCTGCGGGCTCTGGTGGGCACCGCTTGACTTCAGCAAATCGCCGCGCAGAGGCTTTGCCGAATACGAGCTCGGCTACATAAAAGAAGGGGTCGGAATGGGCGGCGCAGTCATGTACGCAATGCAGCAGGGCGTTCCGATAGAACGCATACAGCAGAAAGCCGAAGAACTGTACGACACGCTCACGGAAAACATGGAAGCGAATTTCAAAAAATAAAGGCGCAATTACAAAGAAAACCAATTACCGTGAGAAACGATTACGATATAACCTGTATGCGCAACGGGCTGAATGATAAGTTCAGCCCGTTTTTTTTTTGAATACTTTTGCTTACAGCCGCCCAAAGACAGCCGACAGCAGAATTTTGGTACAATAAACATAGCCCTTTCGGGCACTGATAGCCGACAGCTGACAGCGGCGCTTTCGCGCCACTCCGGATTACTTCTTACTGGGAGCACCGTTCATTTTCCTCCGAAGCCGCAGGGCTCTTGCTTTCCCTGCCCACACCTTGGTCACAGAGGCCTCGCGTATAAGAGCTTAAGCCCGAACTCCGCCGGAGAACGTTACCGAAGTGCTTAAACCCTGCAGCCGTAAAGGCAGCGGGCTTACCACCGAAGGTGCGCGCATCACGTAATGCGTAAAAGTGGCAGAACCCGGAAGCTTTAGCAGGAAACGAAAGGAATTGCAGGCTCTGCTAAGCCGTCCCAACGTTTCAAAACCACCGAGCCGGAACAGGATTAAAAACAACAATTCTGTTCCCCGTCACTCTCTGCACTGTAATGTTCACAGAATAAGAAATTTGTAACA
>JAGHTZ010000002.1 GCA_018065065.1 Candidatus Equadaptatus faecalis
TGCGCTCCGTACTCAAGCGGGAATTGCCCGGTAAAACGTTTGCCTCACTGCGTTCGGCACAGGCGGGCAATTCACCCACCGCTTTCGTCTGCACTTAGCACCTCGCAAAACCTTTGAACCGCTAAAATCATCGTCTTTCTGCGGACGGCGTAAGCCGTAGCGCAGAATCCAGCGACTTTGCCCCGCAGGGGCTTGTTTCTAACGGGCAAAGCCCGTAACGCTACTGGACACTGCGCAAGCCCTTTGGGCTTCGCAGTGAGACGGTGAAGAAAAAGCTTATCGCTTAACGCTTCCGGCTTACCGCTTAATTTTTCTTTCTGTAAAACATTCCGAGAACGCCGAGCAGCGCAAACGCACCGAACCCTGCGTTGCAGCCGCCTGACGAGGATTTTTTCTGTTCTTCGCCGTCAAATTCCGCGTCACCGTTAAGCTCCGCAACTGTTACAAGCAGCGGCAATATTTCGTCGCCGCCGGCGAAATATTTGCCGTATTCAGGAATTTCAAAGGTTAAAATCTGCGTGTTTTCATCGTAGTCTGCCTTGAATACGCCGTATTGGATTTCGTCCGTTTCTTCGTATGCTCCGAGAAGTCCTTCGTCAGCCGAAGCGCCGCCAGCATTTCCTATCGGCAGTATGACTGCGAGTTTTTTGTCTTTTGCAGGCTCTATCGGAACGTCAAGCTTTACGCTTACTTTCAGCGTTTCATCTTCGCCCGTTCCCTCAGCGTGTGCTATTTTGAGTTTGAAGCCTGTTTTTTCCGTTATTTCCGTTATGTCTTTTGCACCGATAATGCTGTCGGGATCTTCATACAGCGCATATTCCACCCAAGCTGCCAACTCATTGATTGCGTATTCAGCAGCCTTGAAAATTTCCGCTTCACCGGCAGAGGGAGCCTGTCCCATGCCAGCGATTTCCGGGCTGTTCTGAACGGCGATTTCACACTTGTACGAAAGTCCCGCACTCGGGGGATTGTTTAACGGTATTGCAGGCTCATCGTCCAAAACGTCTGTTTTCCATGCCGTCGGCTGAGAGCCGTCATCATACGGTTCCTTAGGATTGTCTTTTACCGCGAGAAGCGTTTTTCCTGACGGAACCGTTACAGACCTTTTGTTGGCGTTGTCCCATACGGTTACGGAATCGTTTCTTCTGTTGATTACGCGGCAGTTGTGTTCAACAACAATGCGCGAGCCTTCTTCTATGCTGAAATCGCCCGACGGTTCAAGCGTCAGAGTGCCGGAAAGCGAATCGTCCGCCCCGCTGTGCGGTCCCGGCTGATTCAAAATGCTGTCGCTGCATACGTCTATGGCAGCCTTGTTTTTGAGCTGGAGAGAGGTCAGCGTCATCTGGTTGACCTTGAGAGTCTGCCCGTCAACCGTCAGTTTTCCGCCGATTTTACCGCCCACAGTATCAGCTCCGGCGCTCTTTGCCCCTTCCTCGTAAAGCCCTGTGAATATTACTCCGGGCTTGCTGACCTTAAAGTCCTGTGCGTAGCTGACCCTGTTTTTGAACAGCAGCGTTATGCCGGAAGGGGCTACGGTGAATTTTTTGCCGGCGTCGTCCGTTCCGAGTACGGCATAGCCTTTTTCGCCGTGCTCGCCGTTTTCAATAACCCAGCTTCCGACAAACTGCGAACATTCGTCTTCACCGTCTTTTATTTTGTCGGCAAAGACCCACAACTTGTAAGAGCCTTTCGGAAGTCTGCCGAAGGGAATGGGAATTCCTTTGCCGTCAGCAACTTCCGCCAAATTTGACACCTTCGCGTAGCTGACGTATTTCCCGTTGTTTTTGTTTTCTTCCGCTATTACCGATACAAAATCCGCCTTGCCCTGCCTTACGGCGTCCGAGGTGTAGCTGATTTTGGGCGGCTGCGTCTTGTATTCCAGCGTTTCGCCGTCAACCTCAAAGGTTCCTCCGCCAAGAACAATCTCCTGCGGCGCTTCAATCAGGCAGTAGCTCTTTGCGCAGCTGCCGAGGCTGTTTTTGTTTCTCTGTCTTACGGTTATGCCGGCGGGTTTTTCAATGCCGTCAGCCGCTTTCGTACGTTTGAAGCCTTTGGACGGGTCAAAATCTTCAATCATAAAGCCTTCGCCGATACCAGCCTTTTCTTTGGCGCCGAACGCACTTTTGAAAAGATAAACAGGCTTAAAAAGCTCTGACCTGAGGTTAATCTGCAGGCAGGGGCGCACGTACTGCCTGATATATGCCTTTGTTCCGAAATCGGAAATATATCCGTGCTTGATTACAACACACATGTTGCCGTTTTTTGACTCGCCCGGCGTGCGCAGATACCACATATCACCGAGGCTGAGGACGTCGCGGGCGAGCTTGGACGTTCCCATTGCCCTTGCCTCTGACAGCGACATAATGAAAAGCACGTCATCGTAATCCTCTTTGAATACATCCTTCATATCGTGCTTTACTATGTAGTTGAGTCCGGCGTCCGCATCTCTCCACGACAGCTGCGGACCGTCGTAATTTCTCATCTGTTTTTCGTAGTCGTTGACCCTTTTGCGGAAATCAGATGCCGGATAGTCCGGTTCAGACGTGTCTTCCTTGTCGTTGCGGAACGGAATTTTGTCAAGATAGTCCGTTACGGTAATATAGCCGTACGTGCTGTCCTTTTTGTACACGCGCCAGTTGAACCCCGCAAAGGTCATTCTGTCCCCCACCTGATCGTTTCTGTCCGCCTTGTAGACGCCGTAGGCAAACGCAGGGGAAACCGAAGTAAAGAGAAGTCCGGCGAGAATTAAAGCCGAGCAGATTTTTCTGAATTTGTTATACACGACACACACCTCCAAATTTTTTTGCCGCACAACGTTATTATAGCATTTCCGAAAGAATTTGCACTGTTTTTTTAAGTATTTTTACCGATTTTTCACTAAGTATTTTTACGGATTTTGCTGCTTTCGCGCAACACAAAAGGCTTGGAGTATTTTACCGGCGGACAAAAAGAAGAAAAATGAGAAAAATACAGGGGCAAATAATTTTCCGCATTGATTTTTGAGAAACTATGCTATAATAACTGGCGCATGTCAGGGTGGCGGAACTGGTAGACGCGCTGGATTCAGGATCCAGTGAGCTAACGCTCTTAGGGGTTCAATTCCCCTCCTTGACACCACTGAAACTATAACGGGACAGAAGCTGATGCTTCTGTCCCGTTTTTGTACCGCTTACGCGTTAAAAAGTTAAAAATCGAGTTCTTTTTTGAGCGGGCGCGCAAAGTAGCGTTCAAGCAGCGCTTCCGGCGAAATTCCCTTGTAGAGTATGCTGTATATGCCTTCGGCAAGCGGCATTTCCACGTTGTATTTTCTGCTGTTTTCAACAACGGCACGCACCGTGTAGGCACCTTCGGCAACCTGTCCGATTTCTTTTACTGCCGTTTCAAAATCAAGCCCTCCGCCGATTTTAAGTCCAAGCCGGAAATTTCTTGAGTGCAGGCTGCAGCAGGTAACCATTAGGTCTCCCACTCCGGCAAGCCCCGCTAAGGTTATCGGTTTTGCGCCGAGCTTCTGCCCGAAGCGCATCATTTCCGCCAGCCCGCGGCAGGCAAGCGCCGCCGAGGCGTTGTCGCCGAGCCTGAGTGCGGATATTATCCCCGCGGCTATCGCGTAGATATTTTTGAGCGCGCCGCCGACTTCAAGTCCGGTTACGTCGTCCGACGTGTATATCCTGAATCTGCCTCCGCTGAGAAGCTCCTGCCACATTGCCGCTTCGCTCTTTTTTTCTGAGGCGAGGGCAACCGTTGTGGGACATCCCGCAAGCAGTTCTTCCGCGTGGCTGGGGCCTGAAAGCACGGAATATACGTTGTCCGGCGTTATTTCGGCGTGTATTTCGTGCAGCAATTTTCCGCTCGCTATTTCTATGCCTTTGGCAAGACTGAGCATGTGAAAGCCTGTTTTAACGCTGACGGTCTGCTCCAGTACGGAACGCACAGCCTGCGTCGGTACAGCGCAGATTACTTTGTCGGAAAATCCAAGCGCTTCGGCAATATCAAGCGTACAGGCTATGGTTTCAGGCAGCTCTGTTTCCTGAAAGCAGAAAGAATTGCGGCGCGTTTTGTTTATTGTATCGCACTGCACTCCGTCATTTGTCCAAAGCAGAATTTCGTGTCCGCAGTCTGCAAGCTGTTTTGCCATTGCCGTTCCGAAGCTGCCCGCCCCGAGTATGGTTATTTTCATTTTGCTCTCCGTTCTATCTGCTTACGAATATCGCCAGCAGTTCGCGCAGCGAGGCAACGCGTATTACTTCCATCGGATATTCCTCTTTAGGCGTGCGCCTGCTTATTACGGCGCGTTTAAAGCCTATTCTTTCCGCTTCCTTTAATCTCATTCTTGTACGCGCGGCGGGGCGCACTTCGCCTGCAAGCCCGACTTCGCCGATGAAACATACGTCCGGCGGGATCGGCACGTCACGAAGCGCGGACGCCAAAGAAGCGCATATCGCAAGGTCGGCGGCAGGGTCTTTTAAATTCAGTCCCGCAGCTACGTTCAAATATACGTCGCTCGTGCGCGACACTATTCCGCAGCGCCGTTCAAGCACGGCAAGAAGAAGCTGAAGTCTGTTCAGCTCTATGCCGCGCGCAGTCCTCCTCGGATAGGGAAACGGGGTCATTGAAGCAAGCGCCTGTATTTCCGCCGCTATCGAACGGCTGCCCTCGAGAGGCATGGCTATCGCCACCCCTGAGTTGCCGAGGTCGCTTCCGTTCCAGTACAGTTTGCTCGGGTCTGTAACAGCGCACAGTCCTTTGTCCGTCATTTCGAATATTCCGAGTTCTTCGGTGCTTCCGTAACGGTTTTTTTCAGCACGCAGCAGCCTGTTCGGCGAGTCGTTTTCGCCGGTAAAGAGCAGAACGACGTCAACCTGATGTTCAAGCAGTTTCGGTCCCGCGATCTGCCCCGATTTTGTAATGTGCCCAACAAGTACGGTCGGTATGCCGCTGCTTTTCGCCATGTCAACGCACATCTGGGCGACCTGTTTTACCTGTGACGGAGATCCTGCCCAGCCGTTTTCATCGTCCGTCCTGAACGCCTGAACCGAGTCAACGACAACAAAGTCGTAGTCTTTGGCAGCTTCGAGAGCGGACGGCAGATCATTTTCGCAAAGCAGGTCAAGCCCGTCGGTCATCAGACCGAGACGCCTGCCGCGCAGCGCAATCTGCCCCGAAGATTCTTCGCCGGAGATGTACAGCACCGATTTGCCTTTAGCCGCCATTGCCGCGCATACCTGAAGCAGAAGCGTGGATTTGCCCACCCCGGGCTCACCGCTGATAAGCGTGACTCCGCCCGAAATCCAGCCGCCGCCGAGAACTCTGTCAAGCTCGGCAATACCGGACGGTATCCGCGGCTGTTCTTCAACGTCAAGTCCTCTGATAGGCTTTGCGGCACGGACGGAACTCACCTTTCCTTTTTTATTAACCGGAACCGGTGTGTCTGCCTCCATGCTGCCCCATGCACCGCACTTCGGGCATTTGCCCACCATTGTCAGGCTCGTAAAGCCGCATTCGGAACATTTGTATTTTGAAATTTCTTTCACCATTGCGTCATACCCTGTCGGACACGCATTAGACCGTAAAGGAATAAGCCGTGTCTATCTTTTGTAGCCTATTATGTCGCGGAGCAGATATTTTCTGCCTTTCTGGTCTTCTTCCGTTTCAACGCCTTTTGTCGTGAAACCGTCAATAACGCCGATTATACCGCGCCCCTGTTCTGTTTCGGCAACAAGTATCTGCAGCGGGTTTGCCGTAGCGCAGAATATTCTGCATACCTCCTGCACCTCTTTAACACGGTTAAGCACGTTTATCGGATAACCGTTGCGGAGGACTATCGCGAAAGTATGCCCCGCGTTGATTTTCTGCGCGCTGTCTATTGCAGCCTGAATAAGGTCTTCTTTGTTTCCGTCATGACGTATAAGGCAGGCATCGGAGGCTTCGCAGAAGGCTATACCGAATTCAAGGCTCGGCGACGAGGTAACAAGCGCCTCGTATATATCCTCGACAGTTTTGATAAAGTGGCTCTGCCCGATGATTACGTTGCAGTTCTCCGGTATTTCAATCTGCTGAATGTCAATTTTGCAGTCCATTACAGTATCCCCTTTCGGAATGTTTTGTTTCTCACGCCTTTATTATAGAACATTTGCAGAAAAATCGCGTAACAAAAAAGGCTCTGCCGAAGCAGGGCCTTTATTTTAATTTCAACAATTATTTGAGAGCTGAAATAACATCTGACGTAATGTCTATTCCGCCTGCGAACGTGGCGTCTTTTTCCATTACGACGGTGATTTTCTTTGCCTGTGCCACCTTGCGGATTGCAAGGTCAACGTCTTTGAGAAGCGGCGCCATAAGTCCGCGCTGCTCTTTGGCAAGTTCCATCTGTTTCTGCTGGATAGCTTCGTATTTTTTCTGATCGCTTGCAGCTTTGTTGAAGGCCGCTTCAGCTTCGCTTTTCTTCTTCTGATCCGCAGCTTTCATCTGATTCTGAACCTGCTGGAATTTCGGATGGCTTGCCACACAGCGCTGAAATTCAACGACACCGATAACGTCGTCTGCCGCGAACGCCGCTACTGAGGCGCAAAGCGTGAAAAGTGAAACAAAGATAAGTATTGCTGCTGTCTTTCTCATAGGTAAACTCCTCCCGGAACGAAATAACGTTGTATGTTTTACGTCAGCCGGATAATAATACCCTTTTTTC
>JAGHTZ010000003.1 GCA_018065065.1 Candidatus Equadaptatus faecalis
CGTTTTTGTCCGGGGACCCTGCCGCCAGCCAGCTTGCAGTTACCGAAGATTCCCCATTCATACTAAACTTAGCAGCTGGTTTGCCACGGTTTGGATGGACCACGCACGCGCGCCATGCGATTTTTAGTTAATTGCAAATACTATAGCCGGTGTACAGAACCGGATGTTACCTTGCGCGGCTACGCTTCCGACGCTGTACAATGTACCGCAAGCCAAGGAGTCGAACTCCGTCGGCGAAATATATTATACATATATCTTGTGATAAGTCAATAGTAAATTGCACGAATGCAAAAATTTTTGTTTTTTCATAAGTATATAATAACAATTGACAGAAACGGGTCAAGCAATTATAATCTCATAGTTGCTTGGGGGTATAGCTCAGCTGGGAGAGCGCTTGAATGGCATTCAAGAGGTCAGGGGTTCGAATCCCCTTATCTCCACCAGAAGATTTCAGAACCTGCTTTGCAGGTTCTTTTTTGTGCCGTATTGTTCTGACGTTAGATGAAAAGCGCGGCGGACATGGACGAAAGATTATTGTGCCCCGGATTTGCCGCCATACTAAATGCAGCAAATGAAAGAAACGCCGCCGTGTGGTATAATTCCGATATAAACTTTAACGGAGGAAGGAAAAATGAAACAGAGCCGAGAGTACCTCAAAAAGCTTGTTGAAAACCGCGAAAAGGGGAATTACAGACAGGAAGACATGACGGAAGACGAAAATTATGACCCGTCAAAGATTTACTGGAGCTGTTTTTCCGAAACTCCCGAAGGGTGTGAGTGCATACTTGTTTATGCCTTTGACAGGCAGACTGCGGGAGAGGTGTGTCCCTGCGAAGGCTGTTTTGACAACGCCGATTTTGCGTTCGGCTCAATCCCTTGCAGCAGCTGGAAGTAATTTTGCGGAGCCCGAAAAATGAACCGATAAACAAAACTTGTTTATTTTAGGAAAAAAATTAAAAAAAAGTACATTTTGGTACTTGTATTTGCAAAAAAGTGGTATATAATTGCCCCCATAACGCGGTAAGCGGATACTCAAACCAATGGAGGTGCACCACATTATGAAGAAATTTGCAGCATTCCTCGCGCTCGCCATGCTTCTTACGGCACTTTTTGCATGCAGCGCACAGGCAGCAACAACACTGAAGCTCAGCCACGCCACACCGAGAACCAGTACGTGGCATCAGGGTGCGGAAAAATTTGTTGAAATCGTCAAGGCGAAAACCGGCGGAAAATACGACATCAAAATTTTCCCGAGCGACGAACTTTCAGGCGGCAACCAGGCTGCCGGTATCGAACTTGTCCAGACGGGCGTAACCGACATCCACATTCAGGACGCTCTCGTATGGTCATCAGTCGCGAAGAAGAGCATCGTTCCCTGCTTCCCCTGGCTGCTCCCGACCTACAAAGACGTTGACAAAGCCATGCAGGGCGCAGGCGGAAAAGCAATGAAAGCCGCACTCAACGAAGCCGGCGTCGTCTGCCTCGCAATCGGTGAAAACGGCTACCGCCAGGTTGTCAACAACAGAAACCCGATCAATGCGCCGAAAGACATGAAAGGTCTTAAAATGCGCGTTCCCGGAAGCAACGTCCACGTCAACCTTCTGAAATACATCGGCGCAGACCCGCTTACGATGAACCAGTCGGAAGTGTACACGTCGCTTCAGCAGGGCACGATTGATGCCTGCGAAAACACGCTCGACCTTCTCTTCACGCAGAACACGCTTGAAGTCGTAAAGAACATTTCGCTCTGGAACTACTCGTACGACCCGATTTACTTCTCAGTAAGCAAAGAGCTCTGGGGCAAACTTTCAGCGGCAGAAAAGAAGATATTCCAGGATGCCGCAAACGAAGCCATGAAATACCAGATCAAAGTCACGCGTGAAAAAGATCAGAAGCTTCGCAGCCGCCTCGGCGAATACAAAATCAAGGTTGTCAAATCGCTTACGCCTGCAAACCTCGCGGCATTCAAAAAAGCGGTTGCCCCGATTTACAAGGACAACGAAAAGAATTTCGGAAAAGAACTTAAGGAATTCGGCTACAAATTCTAAGAAACGTTTCCTGTATGGCGGCATTTTACGGTGCCGCCATACTCTTTTTTTGAGAGTGAGTGTGTTGAATGGAAAAAATAGACTTTTTGCTGAACAAACTGGAAGAGACAGTTATGGTCGTCGGCGGAATTATTATGGTGGCGATGAATTTTCTCAACGTTGTGTGCCGCTACCTGCTTCCGAAGACGCCGTTTTCATATACTGAAGAGCTCGTCGTACTGGTCTTTATGTGGGTCAGTATGTTCGGTATTTCATACGCCTACAGAAGAAGAGCGCACACGCTTCTTACAATTCTTTCCGACCTTATCAAAGGCAGGGGAAGAATTCTGATAGTGCTGTTCTCAATGGCGGCATCCATGCTGCTTATGGCGCTTATAGCCTATACGGGCTACGGCATGGTGCTGAATCAGATTAAATTCAGCCAGATACTTCCGGGCATGAGACTTCCTATGGCTTACATGGGCTGGTCAGTGCCTGCGGGGGCGGCGGCTTCGCTGCTCAGCGTTCTGGTAAGCGGCTGCAAGGAAATTAAAGAAATCTGCGGCGGAACGAAATAAGGGGGAAGGATAAAATGACCGGAATAATTCTGCTTGGAACATTTTTCGGGCTCCTTCTTCTGAAGGTTCCCGTTGCTGCCTCCATGGGGCTTGCCGCTTTTGCCGGAATGATAGACATGGGCTTCAAAATTTCTGTTTTCCCGACGGTTTTCTACGCGGCAATAGCCAAATACACCATGCTCGCAATACCGTTCTTCATTCTTGCGGGCGTTATCATGGACTATGCCGGCATTTCAAAACGTCTTATAGACCTTGCCAACTCCTGCGTAGGACACCGCAGAGGCGGGCTGGCGGTCGTAACGGTCGTGGTTGCCTGCTTCTTTGCGGCAATTTCAGGCTCAGGCCCCGCAACCGTTGCCGCCATAGGCGGGGTTTTAATTCCCGCAATGAGAAAACAGGGCTACGACAAAAACTTCGCAACGGCGGTCGTTGCCTCCTCAGGCGGTATTGGAATGATTATTCCTCCGAGCATTCCTTTTATCATCTACGCTATGCTTGCCGAAGTTTCAGTAGGCACAATGTTTATGGCAGGCGTAGTACCGGGCCTGCTTTTCGGCTTGTTCTTCTCGGTCGCGGCGCTTCTCTATCTCCGCAATGACAAAAACGTCATACTCAGCCCGAGATGCAGCTGGAAGGAACGCTTCAAGGCATTCAAGAGCGCAATATGGGCTCTGCTCATGCCTGTAATCATTCTCGGCGGAATCTACGGCGGAATATTTACCCCTACGGAAGCCGCTGGTGTTGCGGTTGTCTACGGACTGTTTGTCGGAGTTTGCGTGTACAGGGAAATCAAAATGAAACAGCTTTGGAAAATCATGGTTGATTCCTTTGTTTCCTCGGCGATTATTATGTTTATAATGGGCTGCGCGGGAGCGTTTACCTGGATTCTTACCACCTCCGGCGTAACGCGCGAGCTTACTGACCTGCTTCTCTCGCTTACAAGCGACAGAAACATGATGCTGCTGATTATAACGATCATATTCCTTATCGCAGGCTGCTTTGTCGACTCGGCATCAGGCTTCTACCTGCTGCTTCCGATACTGCTTCCGATAATCAGGGAAATGCACTATTCGCTTATAGCCTTCGGCGTTATAGCGACCTCAAACTTTGCGCTCGGACAGGTTACGCCGCCTGTCGGTTCCAACCTGTTTGTCGCCTGCAACATTGCAGACGTTACGATGAAAGACCTTGTCGCAAAGGTGTGGCCGTTCCTGATAGCCGGTATAATCTGCCTGCTGCTCATAACCTATATGCCGCAGCTTATAACGTTTTTCCCGACGCTGCTCGGAATGAAGGTTATATAAATGAAAATCGCAAAAGAAGAATTTATCGCGCGACAGCAGTCGCTCCGCCGCATTATGGCGGAGCGGGGACTTGACGCAGTCTGCATAGCAGGCTCTGCGCAGCTTGACACGCGCGGGGTTCTCAGATACTTCACAGACTACTATCTGCCTGTATTTGAAGAATATCTGCTGATTACGCGCGACGGAAGCTTCTTCTTTGCCCACGACGGCTGCGGAGCAGACTACGCGAAAAAATTCTGCGCCGTTGACGAAATAAAAATCATACCTGAAGCGGACTACAACTTTGACCCTGCAAAGCCCGTCGTGAACGTGCTGAAGGAACTCGGCTGCAAAAGCGCCGGCACCTGCTGGGGACGCCAGGTGTCCGCAGGTTTCTGCAATTCCTTCGCAAAAAATGCTGAAGGCATAAGCACCGAAGACGTTTCCATGTCCGTGCACCGGCTCCGCGCGGTCAAAAGCCCTGCGGAAATTGAACTGTTGCGCGAAGCGGTGAAATTCAACGAAAAGATACTTGATTTCTACGTCAGTCAGACAGCGGCGGGCAAAACTGAACTCGACGCGGTGAACAAAGCTTCTCTCTATGCGCTTGAACAGGGTGCGGAAGACCTCTACTGGATGACCGCGTCCGGAAAAACACCGTCGCTTGCCTATCTTGCCGCCTCAAGGCAGCAGAAACACGTATGGCAGCGGGGAGACTATCACTATGTAGTGCTTGAACACTCTGTGCCCGGAGGCTATTACAGCGAAATAACGCAGCTTGTATCTTTCGGAAAACCTAAAAAAGAATACGAAGAGGCGTACAAAGCCGTGACGGAAGCCCAAAAAGCGGCAGCCTCAGCCGCCAGAACAGGCGAACCTGTTTCAAAGCTTGCAGAAGCATCGCACAAAGTGCTCTGCGAACTCGGTTACTGCGCAAAAGAATCGCCGGTGCCCTGCATAGGTCATTCGCAGGGGCTTGACGCATGGGAATTCCCGCGGATAGCGGCAGACGAAACAATGACGGTACAGCCCGGCATGCGTTTCAACATACATCCTGCCGTGGTTCTTCCGGACGGCGCAAAAATCACTTCCTGCCAGAGCTGGCTTGCAGCGGAAAACGGCTGCGAACAGCTGTCATCTCTCAGCGATGAAATAATCGTGCTTTAAAAGCTGATACAGACTATAAAAAAGAAACCTCTCCTGAGGTTTCTTTTTTGTAATTTTTGCGGGTATCTGCTTGACATCTCAAATAAATTGTGTACTATTATATTATACAAGCTTTAACGGGAGGCGGTAACGTGCAGTACAGCTACAAAACGCAGGGCACCTGCTCGCAGCTGATTACCTTTGAATACGAAAACGGCAAGATCAGCGGCGTGAAATTTTACGGCGGCTGCCCGGGAAACCTCGCGGCGATACCGCGGCTGGTTGAAGGCATGACGCCTGCCGAAATCCGCGAAAAACTTGAAGGCATAAGCTGCGGCGGAAAACCAACCTCCTGTGCCGACCAGCTCGCGAAAGCGGTAACGGCGGCTGAACAGGAAGCAGCAGAAAAAGCATAAGGGGGAAAAGAAATGATACAGAGCAGAAAAGGCTTCAATGAAGCAGTATCAGCCGTACAGGGCGGCAAACTCAGAGATCAGCTTGCGTTCATGCTCTATGCCGGAGCAAAAGAAACGACTCGCAGATACAAAATGCTGCTGCGCGATACGGGACTTACTTACACGCAGTACCTTGCGATGCTCGTGCTTTGGGAAAAAGAAAAAATCAACGTCAAAACACTTGGTGAACAGCTCTACCTTGACAGCGGCACACTTACCCCTATGCTCAAGAAAATGGAAGAAGCCGGCTTCATCAAACGCACGCGCGACAGCGGAGACGAAAGAAACATGATAGTAACGCTCACCGACGCCGGCAGAAAACTCCGTTCGGCAACGGCGGCTGTCGAGATTAAAGCGAAAGCAGAATTTCCGATAACCGGCATGGAAGCAAAACAGCTTGCCGCCACACTTGAAAAACTGCTCTACGGACTTTCGAAATAACACAGGGAGGAAAAACCATGAAAAAATACATCTCAATACTTCTTATAATCGCCGCATTTTTCACAATAGCGCCGTCAGCCGGAGCCTTTGACCTCGGCGACGTTGTAAAAACGGTAGCTGTCGGGGCTGTCGGCGGTTACGCGGTTACAAAGCTCAGTCCCCAGCTTAACAGTTTCATCAACACGATAACACTCCAAAACGGCGTAAAATATCAGGGCTACACCAAAGTAGTTCCCATAGTTTCGCTCGGCGACGGCTCAAAAGTCGGAGCGGCACAGGTCGGGGCAACGACAAAATCGGCGCTTGACGCGACAAAAGCTGTTGCGCAGCTTGAAGGACACTTCAACTCCATACGCGCTACCGCGCTTATTCCCATAAACTCCACCAACCCGTTTAAAGGCGTAAAACGCGTGGCAGGCGTCGGAGTTACGGCAATAATCGACGTTAAACTTTAACAAATGTGCTTGACAATCCGATGAGATATTGTAAAATATTTCACCGTAGCGGGTTGCTTCCGCGTACGTGGTAGGATGGCCGAGTGGTCAAAGGCAACAGACTGTAAATCTGTCGGCGAGAGTCTACGCTGGTTCAAATCCAGCTCCTACCACCATTTTTTTTATTTGATAGAAGTTTTGCTCAGGCCGTCTTAGCTCAGCAGGTAGAGCACATCCATGGTAAGGATGGGGTCCCCGGTTCGAGTCCGGGAGACGGCTCCAGAAAACTCAGACGCCCGTTCGGGCGTTTTTTACTGCTCTAATGCTTCTCCCGGGAGGAAAGAAAAAACTTGAAAAAAATATTGCTGTTATTTCTAATCTGTCTGACATTTGCTCTGCCGGCAAACGCCGAAGAAATTAAATGTGACGTTGCCGTCGTAGGCGGAGGCTGCGGAGGCTGTGCTGCCGCGCTTCAGGCGGCAAGGCTCGGCGCGTCTGTCACAGTTCTTGAAGAAACTGAAATGCTCGGCGGGCAGATGACCTCTGCCGCTGTATCCACAATGGACGACAGAGGACTCACCCGCACTGGTATATACAAAGAATTTTTGGACAAAATCCGCGCCTATTACAAAACCGCCGGCAAAAACGTCAGCTGCTGCTACTGGGGAGGCGACACAATAGCCTTTGAACCTCTCCGCGGCGCGAAAATACTTCACGAAATGCTTGCTGATGCCGGAGTGAACGTCATATACGGCGTCCGTCCCGTATCCGCGGCGGCAAAAAAAGACACGGTTGTTTCGGCGGCATTTGAAACCGCAGAAAAAGAAAAAATTACCGTAAGAGCCAAAATATTCATAGATGCTACGGAATGCGGCGACTTTATTCCGCTCACGCCGGCGCGCTGGAGGGCAGGAAACTCCCTGTCGCCGAAAATTGACAAAAACGGAATAATACAGGACATAACGTGGGTTGCGGTAGTCAGAAAATATCCTGACGGCGTGCCTGCAGAGCTTTTGCTTAACGAAATGCCGCCAAACTACGTCAAATATATTGACGAATACCGCGCGATAGTGACCAAAAACGGAAACAACTGGCCGGAAGGCTACCCTTACAACACGGCAACACACAACGAATACCGCGCCATACCTGACCTTTCGAACAGCCTCAACGTTGACGGCGGAAATCCCGAAACGTGGGAAAACGTCACAAAAACCTGCCTCAACTGGGCTAATGACTACCCGGGGGGAACCTACGGAGCAAAAGGAGAACATCTTTCCTCAGCATACCTGACGAACGCGGAATACCGCGAAAAAATCAACCTCCGTGCAATGGAAAAAACGCTCGGCTTCGTATACTACATGCAAAAAGAACTCGGCATGAACGACTGGTCGGTTTCCGATGAAGGCTACACCGTGCAGCTTGTGGACTGGCAGGCTGACGAAAAACTTGCGCGCTTTGCCGGAATACTCAGACATTTTCCCTGCCGCCCCTACGTAAGGGAAAGCCGGCGGCTGGCAGGAGTCAAAACCATGACTGTCAAAGACGTAATCAGGGATCCGCAGCTCAAACGCACCTTAAAAAATAAAACGGACTCAGTAGCTCTCGGTGAATACCCGATAGACCTTCACGGCTCCTCTGACAGCCAATACCTTGACGCTGACCTCGGCGAAACGAAAGAAAGCATACCAAACGACTGGCAGTACATAAAGGGCGGACTTTTTCAAATTCCTGCCGGAGTTCTCATACCTGAAAAAATCAACGGACTCCTTGCGGCGGAAAAAAACATCTCGGTATCACGCACAGTCAACGGCGCCACGCGGCTCCAGCCGGTGACAATGCTTACCGGACAGGCGGCGGGAGCGCTTGCCGCGCTCGCTGTGAAACAAAAGACACAGCCGAGGGAAATATCTGTAAAAGAAATTCAAAAGACGCTCATATCCGCAAAAGACAGAATATCTCTCCACCGCTTTGACGACCTCACAGAAAACGATTCCGACTGGAAATACGGAGAATACGCCATAGTGCGCGGACTGCTTGAGCCTGAGCTGGAAAACCGCTTCGGAAGCAAAACGCAGCTGGTTTTTCTTGAACTTCGCCACATCTTTGAACAGCTCACCGGACTCAGAAAAACCGCAATTGACAGAGACCCGTTTGAGCCTGTAACCTGCGGCACTGCTGCGGAATGGCTTACACAACTTACGGAAGGTGAAAAATGCGCAGCCGCGATGCGCACGTTCATTGCCGCGCTTGAGCAGAACGGCGAAAACCCTTTAACGAAAATGGTTATGGCAAAATTTATATGGAACTGGGACGATGTTAAAGGTGAAAAATAACTGCAAAAAAGAAAAAACAGCGGGTTAATAAACAAATAACCGGCTTGGGGTTTCCCAAGCCGTTTCTTGTTTATATCCGCCAATTATTTTATTGTTACGCTTTCCATTACAACTTTTTTGAGCGGTCTGTCCATGCTGTCTGTCGCAACATGTCCAATTTTTTCAACGATGTCCATGCCTTTGACAACGTGTCCGAAGATTGCGTGTTTGCCGTCAAGCCACGGGCAGGGCACCAGCGTGATGAAGAATTGGCTGCCGCCTGTGTTGGGTCCTGCATTTGCCATGGATAGGACACCTTTGCTTTCATGCTTGAGACCTTTGCCGAATTCGTCTGGTATTGTGTAGCCGGGGCCTCCCATGCCGCTGCCTGTCGGGTCTCCGCCCTGTATCATGAACTGGTCGATGACTCGGTGGAATATGATGCCGTCGTAGAATTTCTTTTTCGTGAGGTCAATAAAGTTTTTGACCGTTTTGGGCGCAAGGTCGTTGTAGAGTTCGATTTCGAACGTGCCCATGTTTGTTTTGAATACGGCGGTCTGGCGTTTTGCAGCTTCTGCCTGTGCTGCTGAGGAGCATACCATTGTGCATACTGCTGCGAGGATAAGAGCGATTGTGTAAAACATTTTCATTTTGTGCCTCCTGATATAAAGATAATTACGAATTACCAATTATGAATGACGAATCACCAAGTACTAATTACCAAATGGTGGTGCTGCAACAAGTTGCAATATTGAAAAGTTAGACCCTCAATATCTCAAAAGATTTAAGTTTTTCGCTTTTATTTCCAATCAAAAGCTTGCGAAGCAAGGCATCCTCAATTGGTACTTGGTAATTCGTAATTTGTTACTGTACAGGGAATACCGCGCGTTTAGCGAGAGTATTGACAAGCCTATTCCCCGAATTGTTTCAGGAACATATCCATTGACGACGGGCGCGGTTTTTCCGCCGCCGGTGCTCCTTTTTTGCCATCCGCCGCCATGCGTTTCGCAAGGCGGTTTTTTTTGAATTGTTCGTAGGTCGTTGTTTTTCTTGACGACCTCTGCGCATATTCTTCGTCTATTTTGTCCATTTCCGCAAGCCAGAGCGCTGCTTTCGCGTCTCCGGGCATTTTCCAGTCCTGCGGCGAGAGGCTCGCGCTGCCCGTTCGCACGCCTTCCGGCTGGCAGCTGCGTTTGTACTGCTGCGCGAAGAAGCGGCTGATGAAGGTTCTGAGCGTTTTGAGTATTTCCGCTTCGGGGTAGTCGTTTTCAAAGGCGTATTTCGCAAGACGGCATATTTTTGCCGGCGAAAAGCCGAAGCGCAGGAACCAGTAGAGGAAGAAGTCGTGCAGTTCGTAAGCGCCTAGGATTTCTTCCGTTTTCTGCGTTTCGCCGCCTTTTTTGGCAGGCAGCAGTTCGGGGCTTACAGGGGTGCGGAGTATATCTTTGAGCACCGCTTTGAGTTCTTCGCTGTCTGTCTGTTCCGCTTCGTATTCAACGAGCGCCCTGACGAGCGTTTTCGGTATTGCAGCGTTGAGCGAGTACATTGACATGTGGTCGCCGTTGTAGGTTGTCCAGCCGAGTGCAAGTTCAGAGAGGTCTCCCGTGCCTATGACAAGTCCGTTTTCCATGTTGGCGGCATCCATCAGCAGCTGCGTCCGTTCGCGCGCCTGCGCGTTTTCGTATGCCGCATCGCGGGTTTTTCCGTCGTGTCCCAGGTCGCGGAAGTGTTTTCGCACCGCCGGTTTGATGTCTATTTCGCGCAGTTCGGCGCCAAGCAGGGCACAGAGTTTCTGCGCGTTGTTTTTCGTTCTGTCGCTGGTGCCGAAGCAGGGCATTGTGTATGCAAGCAGGCTGCTGCGCGGTTTGTCCGCAAGGTCGAGCGCGCGTACGCAGGCAAGCAGCGCAAGCGTGGAGTCAAGTCCGCCTGATATTCCGAGTACAAGCCGCTGCGCTTTGGTGTGTTCAATTCTTTTTTTCAGTGCGTGCGCCTGGATTTGCAGTATTTCCTCCGCGCGCAGACGGCGGTCAGCTCTTTTTTCGGGTACAAAGGGCTGCTGAAGCACCGGTCTTTCCAGGCGCGTTTCGCGGAGGAGAAGGTCAAAAGGGATTGTTTCTGTGCCTTCCGTGTTCAGTTCAGGGTAGTTGGGCTGTTTCTGTCTTTCGGCGGCAAGCCGCTGCAGGTCGATGACGGCGGAGCAGTAGCCGTTGCCGAACGGTTTTGCCGAGGCAAGCAGCTGTCCGTTTTCAACGATGAAGTTTTCACCGCCGTACACACATTCGCTTGTCGATTCGCCTTCACCGGCGTTTGCCGCGACAAGCCCGCAGACAAGTTTCGCGGACTGCGCGCAGACTGCCGTTTTGCGGTATTCAGAGCGCCCGGCAAGTTCGGGATCTGCAAGACAGTTCACTATCAGGTTTGCCCCCGCAGCCGCAAGTTTTTCCGACTTGGAGAACGGGAGAAACAGGTCGTCGCCGATTTCACAGCCGAAGCAGAATTCGGGTACGGAGCTGCATTTGAAGAGAAGGTTTGCGCCGAACGGTATTTCTTCGGCACCAAGTATCGCTTTGCCGTTGCCGGCAGGCGCAGGCGCAAACCAGCGTCCGTAGTCCGCTGATTTTTTCGTTTTGGGAACTATGCCGAGTGTTCTGCCGTTGAAAAGCACCGCTGCGCAGTCGTAGAGCTGTCCGCCGTTTTCAAAGGGTATGCCGACGATTGCGGCTGTCTGCCAGGGGCAGCTTTGCGCAAGATCAACAAGCGCTTTTTTTGCTTCCTGCTGAAGTTTTTTCTGAAAAAACAGATCTTTGCAGCTGCAGCCCGTTATTGCAAGCTCAGGCAGTACTATAAGCGATACTCCGGCTTCCGCCGCGGCTTTTATCGTTTCGTGCAGCACTTTCGCGTTAAATTCGCAGTCTGCGGGTTTGAGCCGCGGAGCTACCGCAGCTGTTTTTATAAAGCCGTCGCGCATGTTACCAGCTCCCTTCTGTTGTATCGTCGTTTTCTTGTTGTTTCGCGTCCGCTGAGTATTCTACCATATTTTTATCAATTTTTTGATTTTTTGACAATCCGGCTGTATAATTATGCAGTAATCTCAATTCTTTGGGGGCGTTTTGTTGTGGCAAAAATACCTGCTCATATTTTCAGGGAGTATGATATCCGCGGTCTTGCGGAGGAGGAGCTGACCAGCGAAAACGTTGAACTTATCGCTCTTGCCTACGGCACCTGGCTGGTGCGAAACGGTGTTGCCAAGGCGACGTTGGGCGGCGACGTGCGGCTTTCGACGAATCGCATTAAGGCTGCTTTGGCAAAAGGGCTGCTTGCGGCAGGCGTTGACGTTGTTGACCTCGGCGTGACGTCAACCCCGACTTTTTACTGGAGTTTCTTCCGCTGCGGCGCAGACGGAGGTATTCAGGTTACGGGCAGTCACAATCCGAAGGAGTTTAACGGTCTGAAGGTTGCTTTCAAAAAGGCAACGCTTTGGGGAGACGCCATTCAGAATATTTACAGGATGATTGAAACTGATGATTTTGCCGTCGCAAAAACGCCGGGAAAACTTTCCTCGCTTGATATTACCGACGAGTATATCGATATGCTGGCTTCAAAGGTTCAGCTCGGCGGCAGAAAGCTGAAGATTGTCTGTGATTACGGAAACAGCACCGGGGGTTATTACGGGCCAAAGCTTTTCAGAAAGCTCGGCTGTGAGGTTATCGACCTTTTCGCGGAGCCTGACGGCAATTTCCCAAATCATCACCCGGATCCGACAAAGCGCGAAAATCTGCTTTCGCTTATGGAAGCCGTAACGCGCGAGGGAGCGGACGCAGGTTTCGGTTATGACGGAGACGCGGACAGACTGGGCGTGGTTGACGATAAGGGCAATATGCTTGTCGGCGACAGGCTTATGGCGCTTTATTGGCGCGAAATTCTGGCGAAAAATCCGGGCGCGGTTGCAATTTGCGAAGTCAAGAGTTCAATGGCTCTTCCGGAGGACATTGAAAAGCACGGCGGAAAGCCGCTCTGGTGGTGCGCCGGTCATTCACTGATTAAGGCAAAGATGGCTGAGCAGAAGGCGCTTTTTTCGGGCGAGGTTTCCGGTCACCTTTTCTTCGCTGACGAGTATTTCGGTTACGATGACGCTTTTTACGCGGCAGAACGGCTTTGCCGCATTTTGTCCAACGAAACAAAAAAGCTTTCGTATATAATGGAGGAAATTCCTCGGTATCCTTCTACCGCCGAAACGCGTTACGACTGTCCTGACGACAAAAAACGCGGCGTGGTGGAACGCGTGAAAGAACAGGCTCTCGCCGAGAAACTAAACGTGATTACCGTTGACGGCGTGAGGATTATTTATGAAAACGGCTGGGGACTTGTCCGTATTTCAAATACGCAGCCTGTGCTTGTGGCGCGCTGCGAGGGCAGGACAAAGGAAGCGCTTGCCGATATCTGCGCAGATATGAAGCGCCGTCTGCTTAACGCGGGAAGTCCGGCGTTTAACTGGGAGTTTTAATTTTCAGGCAATACAGCGGTGCAAAACGCCGATATTCTGCCTTTTTAATTTTGTTTCTGCACTATATAAAGGAGGGGTTTTTGTATGGAGTACACAAAGAAACTTGAGGGTATGTGCCCCGTTGCAAAGGGGCCAAAGCATGGGCCTGCGCCTATTCCCGAAGAGGGTAAATGGGTTGAGGCAAAGGAAATAAAGGATATTTCCGGGTTCACTCACGGCGTAGGCCGCTGCGCACCGCAGCAGGGCGCCTGCAAGCTTACACTGAACGTTAAGGACGGCATTATCCAGGAAGCGCTCGTTGAGGTGCTCGGCTGCTCCGGAATGACTCATTCAGCAGCTATGGCAGCTGAAATTCTGCCCGGCAAAACGCTGCTTGAAGCTCTGAATACAGACCTTGTCTGCGACGCGATTAATACGGCAATGCGCGAGCTTTTTCTGCAGATTGCATACGGCCGTTCGCAGTCGGCTTTTTCGGAGGGCGGTCTTACTGTAGGAGCAGGGCTTGAGGATCTCGGCAAAGGGCTGCGTTCGCAGGTCGGCACAATGTACGGCACAAACGCAAAGGGTGTCCGCTATTTTGAGATGGCAGAAGGCTATATTACGCGTCTTGCGCTTGACGCAAACAATGAGGTCATCGGCTATGAGTACGTTTCTCTCGGCAAGATGATGGAGGCGATCAGAAACGGTGTTGATCCGCGCGATGCTTACAAAAACAATCTCGGCAGTTACGGACGTTTTGCCGAAGCGGTCAAGTATATTGACCCGCGCAAGGAATAGGAGGCGTTTTTCATGGTTACTTTTGAAGGTTACGAACGCAGAATAAAACAGATAGATCCTTTCCTTAAGGCGGACGGCATCAACAGCCTTGAGGAGGCGCGCGAACTGTGCCTTTCCAAGGGCGTGGACGTTGAGGCCATCGTTCGCGGCGTGCAGAGAATCGCTTTTGAAAACGCGGTGTGGGCTTACACTATAGGCGCAGCACACGCTGTCAAAGCAGAGGTTAAAACGGCAACCGATGCCGCAAAGAAAATTGGCGAAGGTTTACAGGCCTTCTGTGTGCCCGGTTCTGTCGCCGACAGACGCAAGGTCGGTCTCGGCCACGGCAATCTTGCGGCAATGCTTCTTACCGAAGAGACAAAATGTTTCTGCTTCCTCGCCGGACATGAGTCTTTTGCAGCCGCAGAGGGAGCAATAGGGATTGCACGTTCGGCCGACAAGGTGCGCAGGGAGCCGCTGCGCGTTATTCTTAACGGTCTCGGCAAGGATGCTGCTTACATCATCTCAAGAATAAACGGCTTTACCTACGTTGAGACAAAGTATGATTATTTCACGGGTGAGCTTGCTGTTACAAAGGAAATTAAGTTCTCTGACGGCGAACGTTCAAAAATCCGCTGCTACGGAGCTGACGACGTCAGCGAGGGTGTCGCGATTATGGCTCATGAGGGTGTTGACGTGTCTATAACGGGAAATTCAACAAACCCGACGCGTTTCCAGCATCCTGTCGCGGGAACGTACAAGAAATGGGCGATAGAGAACGGCAAAAAGTATTTCTCGGTCGCATCAGGCGGAGGCACAGGCAGAACCCTGCATCCTGACAATATGGCAGCAGGTCCCGCAAGCTACGGCATGACGGACACGATGGGAAGAATGCACAGCGACGCGCAGTTTGCAGGTTCTTCTTCTGTTCCCGCTCACGTTGAGATGATGGGACTTATAGGAATGGGCAACAATCCCATGGTCGGCGCATCAGTGGCTGTTGCTGTTGCTGTTGCCGAGGCTCTTAAATAAAATCCGGGTTCAGTTTTATTATTTCTTAAACAAATACAGCCCTCCGCTTTTGGAGGGCTGTATCTGTTGTTTTATTTTCTTTCCTATTCTTCTGTCCTGATGTCTTCGTAGAACTGTCCCATAAGCTTTTTCCAGTCAACGCCTTCGTCAAGCAGGTTGGCACAGGTTTCGTTCGGGTAGAACCATTTTCTGCCAAGTCCTATTACAACCTGCCACCAGTCGTGAACGTCGGGTATCAGCATTTTTCCCTCAGGTCCTATGCGACGCAGTTCGCTGTAAAGCAGCGCTGTCATCTGGCTTTCGTCAAGCGCAGCTGTCGTTTTTGCGTAGAATTCTATTTTGTAGAAATAAGAAACTCCGGCAAGCTGGTACATAAGCTCTGTCCATTTCTGCGGTATTCTTGTCGTATGCGCAAGGACAATATGATTTTTGCTGCCCGCGTTTTTGTGATTGAGTATAAAAAGAATTTTTTTCGGGTCTATGTGCTTCAGCTCGTCAAATTTGGCAATGAGCTGCTCCGCTAGCGGCAGTATCCTTTTGCTGACGATTTCGTAGTCGAATTCCGCTACGCCGCTTTCATTTTCTTCAAGCTCTCCGAGCTTTTCAATATCTTCTGTCTGGTACATTTCTTCTTCCTGCATTGTGCTTACCTCCGCCGGCATTTTTTCAAAACTTTGCCGCAATTTACGCAAAAAGGCTTTGCGGAAGCAAAGCCTCATTGTACACAATCAATGGCTGCTGTTTAAGACAGTTTCGGCGTTTCCGCTTTTTTGCGAATCCAGGTCGGCTTGTCGTAGAACGCTTCCTCTGGTTCCTCCGCCGCTGCGGGCTGAGCCTCATTTTTCCGCTCCACAGTTTCCTGTTTATCGTTATTTCTCAGCCACCCCGGAATGAAATATTCAGACTGAACCGCTTTGTTTTCCGCCGGCTGCGAAATCGCAGCAGGTGAATGATCGGAGTTGTTTTTCATAAACGTCTCGTTTCTTTTTTCCGTTTTTGGCGTGCTGTCCGGAGCTTTGTTGTAGATTCCGGTCGCAATAACAGTAACCTTTACGTACTCTTCTGCCTCAGGATTTTCCGCTGTACCCCAGACAAACAGCGTGTCGTCCGCTATATACTCCCTGAGACGCGAAGCCGCCTGCTGAAGCTCGTAAATTGTCAGGGTTCCCGCGCTTGTAATATTCATCAAAACCCCGGAGGCATTTGCCGGCGTCGTTTCCATTAAAGGACTTTCCATTGCCTGGCGCAGCGCTTCTTCAATCCTGTTTTCGCCGCAGGCGTACCCTGTGCCCATAACGGCGATGCCTGACTTTTCCATAACGGCTTTTACGTCGGCGAAATCCATATTAACCATGCCCGGGTGTGTTATAAGCTCCGTAACACCGATAACAGCCTGTCTGAGAACCTCGTCTGCTTTGGCAAAAGCTTCAGGTATTGTGGTGTCTGCATCGCTGTTTTCAAGCAGTTTTTCATTAGGGATAACGATGAGGGCATCAACTACGCTGCGCAGTTTTTCAATACCCTCAAGCGCAAGATTCATCTTTCTTGAGCCCTCAAAAGTAAACGGTTTGGTAACAACAGCAACAGTAAGAACTCCAAGGTTTTTGGCTGCTTCAGCAATAACAGGAATTGCTCCTGTTCCTGTACCTCCGCCCATACCTGCGGTAAGGTAGACCATATCGGCGCCGCGGATAAAGTCCATAATTTCACCGAGCGACATACGCGCCGCGTCTTCGCCGTTTTGAGGAATACACCCTGCACCGGTTCCTGATTTGCCAAGTATTATTTTGTTTTTGCAGGAAGCTTTTTCAAGGTTGCGGACGTCGGTATCAACAGCAAGACACCCAACTCCCCCCGAACCCGCGGCAATGATGTGATTTAAGGCGTTTCTGCCGCCCCCGCCGATACCTATAATTTTTATTTTGTCTTCAAGCAGGGGTTCCGGCGATGTTTGAACAAAAGTCAACTGGCTGTCATCTGAATGGATTGCATTGGATTGTTCGTTCTCTGAAAAATACAGTTCTTGTGCAGGCAAACCCACTGTAGACCGCTCCTCTGTCTATAAATTAGCATCTTAAAAACTACCCCTGTATTATAGCATCAGAGGGAAATTTTAGGGATGGTTTTGCAAAAAAATTTTTGAAAATTTTTCAAAAAAGGGATACGTGTAAAATTTTAGTCAATAAAAGTCTATAATATTATTCTCTTTTTATGCCAATTATTTCTCTTTTCATAAAAAAAGTGTCTGTAAATACTGTTTACTCCTGCTTTTACACGCTATTGTACTGCAACAGGATTTTTCAGCAGACTGTCTGTATGTTTTGAAGAATTGTGTTTTACAAAAAACAGCGTGTCTTGTCCTTCTCTTTTTTACCGTAAAGTCCTCACATAATTTTTGTTGTTTTATATACTTTTTACACAGTGTTTATCACACATTGCGGCTGTTTTTTAAACATTTTGTTGTGGATAACTTCACACCTGTTACACCTATAAACCTTTGCAATTACTGTATTCTTTATTTCTAAACATCTTAATCACAAACTTATATACAATTTTGCAGTGTTATTTTCTCCTTTTTGTGTCTGTTTCTGTATTGTTTTTTGACAGCAAAAAAGGAAGCTTTGCGCTTCCTTTTTTTGTCTTTTCTATGTATTTTTCTGCCTGCTCTTTTTTTCCGCTATAACCCGGACTCTTGCTATAACTTCTCTTAGTGTTTCTCCGGCTGCTGTTTCCCTCAGTTCTGCTTTCGCTTTTTCAACCTGTTCTTCAGCCGCAAGCAGTACTCCCTGTCTTTCAAATGCCCTGAGCGCAGGCTTCGCACTGCTGATTCGTTCAACCTTACCTGCCGCAAACTCTATTTTTTTTATCTTTATTCCAAGAAACCATTCTACCCTGCTTTTAAACAGCTTTTCTTTAAAACGCAGACTCTGCAGGAGTGCGGCGTTTCTGACGTGTACCGTAAGCACTGCGCTGCTGTCTTCAAAACTGCAGTTTCCCGGGGAAGTTTCACGTCCCAAAGCTTCTTCGCTTCCCTGAAACAATGACTGCCACTCCTTTTCGAGCTTTGTAAGCCTGCCGCATATTTCAAGCATTCCTGCAGTTTCAGGAGGCAGACATTTCTGCCATTCTGAGAGCGTTTTTATTCTCTCAGGCATCTTTTTTTGACCTTCTGGAAGCTTCTATGGCTATCCAAAGCAGCTGTATGTCAGCTGGAGAGACACCTGAAATCCTTGAGGCCTGCCCGAGAGTGGCAGGCTGTATTTTTTCAAGTTTCTGCAGCCCTTCCGCTGAAAGCCCTGTGACTTTTGACAGGTCAAAGTTTTGCGGGAAGCGCAGCTGTTCCATTTTGGAGAATTTTTCCACCTGACGCAGCTGCCTGTCAATGTAACCCTCATATTTGCAGGCAACAGATATTTTTTCTCCTGTTTCCGTATCAACACTGCTTTCCGACAGTTTTGCCACTGTTTCCCAGCATATTTCCGGTCTTCTTAACAGCTCAAATGCTGTTGTTCCTTCAGTAAGCGGGGCCGCTCCGTTTTCTGCAATCATGCCGTTTACTGTGTCAGATGCCGGAATTTTGACGTTTTGCAGCCTTTCGGTTTCTTCATCGCGTTTTTTGCGGCGCATATTAAGAATATTCCATTTTTCGTCAGGAAGAAGCCCTATTTTGTGTCCTATGTCCGACAGTCTGTCGTCCGCGTTGTCAAAACGCAGAAGAAGTCTGTATTCACAGCGGCTTGTAAGCATTCTGTAGGGTTCTTCGGTGCCTTTTGTTACAAGATCATCAATCAGGACACCGCAGTATGCCTGTTCGCGTCCAAGCACAAGCGGTTCTTCGCCGCGCAGGACAAGCGCAGCGTTTATACCGGCAATAAGCCCCTGCACGCCTGCCTCTTCATAGCCGGAAGTTCCATTGATCTGTCCTGCCGTGAACAGCTTTTTTATTTTCTTTGACTCAAGCCACGGATGCATCTGCAAAGGGTTTGAGTAGTCGTATTCTATCGCGTAGCCAGGTTTAAGAATGTGGGCATGCTCACAGCCTTTAATTGTGGCAACTGATTCAAACTGGGCTTCAAGGCACATTGAAGTAGAGAAATTTTGCATGTAAACTTCCATATTTGCCGGGGAAACAGGTTCAAGAAAGACAGGATGTGACTCTTTTTGCGGGAATTTTATCAGCTTGTCGTCTATTGAGGGGCAGTAGCGTGGCCCTTTTTTGCCGGCAAGTTCACCCGAAACAAGCGGTGACCTGTCAAAGTATTTTCTTATTATTCTGTGTGTTTCGACATTTGTCCGTGTAAGACCACAGAACATGCCGCTGTATGTCTTTTTTTCGCCGAAATGGGAAAATGCCTGCGGCTCTTCAAGACTTTCCTGTTTTTCAAGTATATCCCAGTCTATCGTGTCTATCTGCAGACGCGGTGTGGTATCCGTGCGCAGTCTTCCCATGTCAAGACCTGCGCTGCGCAGACTTCTTGAAAGTGCTGTACCTGCAACACTTCCCAAAGGTCCCGATTTGTGGTTTGTCAGTCCGATATGGATTTTTGAGCCGAGAGAGGTGCCTGTGCAAAGAATTACTGCTTTTGCTCTGAAAATCTGTCCTGTTGTTATTTTTACCCCCGCGGCGCTTCCTTTTTCAACCACAAGCTCTGTTACCTGAGCCTGGTGAACTTCAAGGTTTGGGCAAGAGTAAAGTGCTTTCAAGTAAAATTCCGTGTACTTTTTGGGGTCACATTGTGCCCTAAGGCTTCGTACTGCAGGGCCTTTTGAAGTGTTCAGCCAGCGCAGGTGCCTTGTCGAGAAATCTGCAGCTTCTGCCATTACACCGCCCAACGCATCTATTTCCCGTACTATGTGCCCCTTTGCAGGGCCTCCTATGCTTGGGTTGCATGGCATCATTGCTGTTGCGTCAAGGTACAGATTAAGCATCAGCGTTTTTGCGCCCATTTTTGCGGATGCAAGTGCCGCTTCACAGCCTGCGTGTCCCCCGCCTACTATTATTACGTCGTATTCTTCTCCGTTTATTTTCATTCTATTCCGATATTTTCTCCACTTTTCCTTTGTCAACCCTGTACACAGCGCCGCGGAAGTTTTCAGTAAACGGTTCCGCTGTTGCGGCAATCACCTGTTCTTTTCTGTCAAGCAGTGTTCCAAACATTATTTCTCTGCCTCCGGTGTCAAGTTCTGCTGTTACTTCATCAAGAAGCAGTGTTGGTCTTTTGCCAGTCTTTCTGAAAACCCCTTCGCTGGCTGCAAGCATTAATGCTATTGCCGTGCGGCGTCTGTACCCGCGGCTTAACGCTTCTGCGGTCGGCAGATTGTTGCTTTCTATAATAATATCATCTCTTTGCGGGCCGACAAGCGGTATTCTGTATCTTTGTTCTTTTTCGCGCAGCGCAGCCAAACTTTCAAAGAAAAAACTTTCTTCGTTTTCACTTTTTATTCCTCCTTTAGCAAAAGAGAGAGTTGTTCCCTCTGCTGCCAGGCCGCTTAGTCTCTCCATTTCTTCCGAGAGGAGAATTACAGCTTCTTTTCTCATTTTCCATATCCATTGGGCAAGCGGTTCCATTACCTTCTCAACAATTTCAGTATTTTCCCCTTTTTTTAGGAGAACCGCTTTCTGCCGTACAGCCCTTTTGTATTCGCTGTGTCTTTTGGCATATGCGGGTATCAGAAGAGCAAGGAGAAGGTCAAGAAGGCGTCTTCTTCTTGCAGCAGGTCCTTCCACAAGCTGTGTGTCATCAGGCATGAAACAGAGCACCGGCATTCTGAAGCGCAGTTCTGTAGAAGAAAGAGGTTTGTCGTTGTATCTTATACTGTTTCTTTCTCCAAGGCAGACTTGTATTATTTCGCCGTATTCATCATCTTTCTGCCCGGTAAGAATGATATTTTTTTCCCTGCTTTCCCTTGCTGCGAGATCTTTCGTCTTTGTTCCTCCTTCAAAAGGCCCCCAGCCGGAAAGCAGGCTTATCCCCTCCAGAAAATTGGTTTTCCCGGAACTGTTAAGTCCGGTGAGCAAATTCAGCCCACCGGACAGTTGTACTTCTTGCGGTTCTATGTTTCTGAAATTTATATACTTTACTCTTCTAAATCCCATTTATTCCTCTTTTTCTTCTTCCTCTTCTGTAGGGACGTTAATCGGCGCTACGAGACAGATAAAACTTTCCTCTCCGACTCTTTTTATAGTGAGATGTCCCTGGCTCCCGTTGAAAGAAAGACTTACTTCCTGATCCCGGAGCACTTTAAGCGCTTCCATAAAGAACTTTGTGTTGACGCCGAATTTCAGTTCTTCTCCTGTAACGCGGGCTGATATCTCCTCTTTTGCCTGACCGAAATCGGGAGCCTTGCCGCGCATTTTAAAACTCTCTCCTTCGCTGATATCAAGAATTACCATTCTGTTGTGATCTCTTACAACAATGTCTATACGTTCAAGTGCTGAAATCAGACTGCTTCTGTCTACAATTATGTTAGTTGTTCTTGTCTTCGGAAGTATTCTCTCATAAGCCGGGAAATGTGAGTCCACTCTCCTGACTGCAAACTCTATTCCTTTTGCAACAAAGAAGAACTGCGCTGCGTCGTAAAGGATGCTGACTTCTTCTTCAGGGTCAAAGAAAGAGAGAATTCTCTGTATTTCTTTTATTCCTTTCATTGGAAGAAGATAGTTGCCGTCTTCTCCTTTTTCAGGAACAACAGTGCTTGAAAGAGCAAGTCTTCTTGTATCTGTTGAGACAATACTGAGTACCCCTTCTTTCATTGAAAGGTTCGCAGAAGAAAGATAGAGAGGGAAATCTTCCGTTGTGGATGCCGCTATTGTTCCTTCTTCAAGCACCTTTGCGAGGTCTTTTGCAAGTATTTTGCAGAAAGTCTTTGCCTGTTCATGCGACGGAAGCTCCGGAAATTCCTTTACAGGAAAGGTTGAGAAATTATAGCGGCTTTTTCCTGCTTTTAAAACAGCTTTTCCGTCTGTTACTGTTATTGAAAATTCTTCTCCCGGCGCTTTTTTAAAAAGTTCAGAAACCATCTTAACAGGAAAAACAGCTGTTCCAGGCTCTTCAATAACAACACCGGCTGCCTCACAGCAGATAGAGGTTCTTACGTCTGTCGCTTGAAGAGTTATGCCTTTTTCATCTGCTTTTACAAGAACAGAGGACAAAACTCCCATAGTGTTTCCGCCTGCAGCGCTTCTTTCCGCAACAGACCAGCTTTGGATAAAATTCTTTTTGTTTACGTTAAGTTTCATTTTTCTTCCTCCTATTTTTTTATTTTATATTTAAAAATCAGTAGTAGCAGAAGCAGGGGTGAAAAAATTGTTAAAACAAAGTCCCTATACAGAGTACAACTGTTTTTCTTCCGTGGATTATTTTATTATTTTTTTCGAAATATATCCACAAGATAAACAAAAAAACAATAAAATTTATTTAAAATGTGGAAAAAAAGAAAAAAATCACAGCTTTTTTACAACGTTTTCCACAACCATTTTAACACGACTGTCTAATTTCAGCAGATCTTCTATTTTCTTGCAGGCGTAGAGAACAGTGGTGTGGTCTTTCTTATTGAAGCTGATGCCAATCTGCTGCAGACTTTCTTCTGTTTTCTCTCTGGCGATAAACATTGCAATTTGCCTTGCAAGGGAAAGTTCTGCCGTCCTTTTGTGTGAGAGAAGTTCTTCTACAGAAATACCAAAAGAATCTGCTGTAAGCTGTTGTATCTGGCTTATAGTTGCAGGACCGTGCGTTTTATTTCTGATAAGGTCTTTAAGCCAAAGATTTGCATTTTCTACAGAGAGAGGCTCATTGTTGAATTCGGAAATAGAGCAGACTCTGTTGAGAGCACCCTCCAGTTCTCTTATGTTGCTTGGAATACTTTCCGCTATAAACCTGATAACATCTTCGGATATTTCAAGACCTTTTCTTTCCGCTTTGTTTTGAAGTATAGAAACACGGGTTTCAAAGTCAGGAGTCTGTATGTCCGTTACAAGACCGGAAGAGAAACGGCTGACAAGTCTGTCTTCAAGACCAGTTTCCTTTGGGGGTCTGTCAGAGCTCAGTATAATCTGTTTCTTTGCGATATGTAGCGCATTGAATGTGTTGAAAAATTCTTCCTGCGTTGATTCTTTCCCGCTTATAAACTGGATGTCATCTATCATAAGCACGTCAAGTTCCCTGTAGCGCTGGCGAAAACTCTCTGTGCTGTTTGTTCTGATAGAATGTATAAGGTCGTTGGTAAAAGTGTCCGCACTTACATACAGAACTTTTTTTGAGGGGGTTTTCTCAAGAACAAAATGTCCGATGGCCTGCATAAGATGTGTTTTGCCAAGACCAACCTTCCCCCAAATAAAAAGAGGATTGTATGCAACTCCTGGTTGTTCCGCAACAGCAAGACACGCAGCATGCGGAAGCCTGTTTGATTTCCCCACTATAAACGTGTCGAAAACGTAGTCCCTGTTCAGACCGGTGCCTTCCAGTGGTGATTTAACAGAAGGCTCTGCCGAACGCATCTCACGGGCAGACTCTTTTTTCTCTGAGGCAAGCGACAAAACAATGTCTTTGCCGAAGCCGGTATCTTTAATAAGCATGCGCATGTCGTCAAGATATCTTGAAGAAACAGCTTCGCAACAGAACTGTGTGGGAGCTTCAAGCGCAAGAATGCCGTTGTCAAGAGACGTGGGCATACAAGAATCCAAATAGGTTTTAACCGCGTTATCCACAGAAATTTTGCTTACGCAGTATGCTTTAAATTCGTTCCATATAATATCAACCTGACTGTTCATTGAAACCACCACTTAAAGAATAGTAAAATCGCTCTGTGTTTTCATATTATCATAAAAAAAAGCAAAAAAAGAGTGTAGAAAATGTAAAAGTTATCCACATATACACAAACCATAAGTGGAAAAAAAAACAACAAAGAAAACAGCAAAAAATACTGCCCAAAAAAAATAAACAAAGTGAATAAAAAGAAAAAAAACACACAAACACAGTAATTACAATATATTTCCAAGTGTGTAAAAAAATGTTTGCAACTTGTAATTAAAAAAGAAATTATTTTTAAGAGCAGAAAAAAACGGAAAAAAATTAAAAAGTTTTCCACCAAAAAAAATTACCCCAAAAAAGAATTTTGCAGTAATATAAACAAGTTATTCACTTTTTTGTGGAAAAAACCGGTGAGTAATGTTACTTTTTTATCACTATTTACTAAAAAATAAACAGAAATAAATTTAACGCCACGGAGATTGTTTTTTCAGCTTTGTATGTTAAGCAGGGTTATTTTATGCTGTCAATCTTCCCTGATATTTCTTCCAGAGAAGCGTAATTTTTTTCCAGCAGTTGTTCGAGTTTTTTAAACTCAATTATTGTTTGCGAAACTAAAGTTGAATTTTTTAGAAATTCCGAGTCGCACAGTTTTTCAGAGAGATTGTTTTTCTCGGCTTCCTGCTGTGTTATTTCTTTTTCAAGTTTCTCCTGCTCTTCCAAATATTTCTTTCTGCTTCGGAAAAGCCTGTTCCTTTCTTCAGCCTCTGCCCGTTTTTGTTCTTTGGTTTTAGACGGTTCCGGCTGTTTTGTCTGTCCTGAAATTTCTTTTCCTTCCTCTTCAAGTTTTGCGCGTCGTTCTATAAAGTACGAATAATTTCCTTTGTAGTCATAAAGCCTTCCGTTTCTGATTTCCAAAACGCGCGAAACAAGGTTATCCAAAAACGCGCGGTCGTGGGAAACAATAAGGATAGTACCGCCATATGAAAGAAGCGCCTTTTGGAACAATTCTTTTGTGCTGTAGTCAAGATGGTTGGTAGGCTCATCCAAAATCAGAAGGTTGGAAGGGGAAAGAAGCATTTTAAGAAGTCCTATTCTCGACTTTTCTCCCCCTGACAAGACGGAAATCTTCTTATATATATCATTTCCCGAGAAGAGAAAAGCACCGAGCAGACTGCGTCTGGCAGGAGCTTCCATAGTTGAACCCGTTGCCGAAATTTCTTCCCATACCGTTTTGTTGTAATCAAGATTCTGCGAGGACTCCTGGGAGAAATATTTCCTTTTAACGTTTGTTCCGAATGAAACTTCACCGGACGCAGGCTCCTCTGTTTTGTTAAGAAGCCGCAGCAGGGTAGATTTTCCTGCACCGTTTACACCTACCAGCGCAACCCTCTCTCCCCGCTGGACAGAAAAATCCACATTGTCAAAAACCAGATTATCACCATACTGCTTTTTCAGTGACGTGGCGGAAACAACATCAAGTCCGCTTCTCGGCGCATCGGGAAATTTAAACGAAACTGTTTTATGAGCAGCTTCAACGTCGGTTATTTCAAGCTTTTCAAGCTGTTTTATCCTGCTTTGAACCTGTGCGGCTTTGGTTGCTTTATAGCGGAAACGCTCTATGAAATGCTGCATTTCCTCAATTTTTTCCTTCTGCTGCTCGCGTTCTGCCTCAAGTCTTGCGCGCCGTGCTTCGCGTTCGGAAAGGTATTTGTCGTAACCCATGGAATAGGTTGTGATTTTTCCAAAAGACAGTTCTGCAACAGATGTAACCATGTTTTCAAGAAATCTTTTGTCGTGGGAAACGGCTATCATTGTACCGCGGAAATCTCTAAGCCAGCCTTCCAGCCATTCCATACTTTCCGTATCCAGATGGTTGGTAGGTTCGTCGAGAAGCAGCAGGTCAGGCTCTGACAAAAGCAGAGCTGCAAGTGCAATACGCATTTTCCAGCCGCCTGAAAATTCAGACGTTCTTCTTTTTATGTCGTGTTCGGGGCGGAAACCGAGACCTTTGAGCACCTTTACTGCTTCTGTTTCAAATTTATACCCTCCGCGTGCGTCAAATTCGCGCTGCAGCTTTTCGTAAACCGCAAGCCTGCCGCACAGTTCAGGAGAGTTTTCTTCCAGCTCCGCAAGTTCTGCTTCAGCCTCCCCCAGTTTTTTCCTGATTTCGTCAAGTCCTGCGCTTGTATATAAGAAGGAAAGCAGCGGAGCATCATCAATCTCGACCAGATCCTGCGGCAGATAACCTGTTCTGGCTGCTTTTCCCGAAAAAACAACAGATCCGTCGTCATATTCCTGAAGACCTGCAAGTACACGCAGCATGGTAGTTTTTCCTACCCCGTTGCCGCCGACAAGCCCTACCCTGCTTTTGGGGGCAATAAACCAGTCGGTGCCGTTAAGCACAACCTGCTCTCCAAAATTGATTTTGAGACCGCGAATTGTAATCATGTATTTTTCCTCCCGGCTATTATAACAAAGAAATTTCCGGAATAAGCAGTAAATTTTTTGTAAAACAGATAAAAAATTATGCTTAATTTAACAAAAAACACCAAATAAGCAGAAAAATTATAAAAATAAGCAGCAAAAACACTTGAAATTTATGCTTAATAATGTATAATACAGTAGCAACGGAATAAAACTTTTTGGAGGTGCTGCAATGTCAGAACAAAAAAAATACCCGAACATGCGGGAAATTTTTGCTTCGTTGGTTTTTGACCGCAGAGAAATGAAACATCGGCTTCCGCAGGACGTTTATGAAAATCTTATAGGCGCGATGGAAGGCAGACAGAAAATAGATTCCGGAATTGCCGACACAGTTGCTCTTGCAATGAAAGACTGGGCTGTAAGCAACGGAGCAAGCCACTGGGCACACTGGTTCCACCCTCTTCATGAGCACACGGCTGAAAAACACACCGCATTTCTTACAGCCGACGCAGAAGGGGCGCCAATAGAGCTTTTCAGAGGAAAAGATCTTATGCAGAGTGAACCCGACGCCTCCTCCTTCCCCTCGGGCGGAACAAGAAGCACCTTTGAAGCAAGAGGATATTCCGCATGGGATCCGACATCTCCGGCATTCATCATCAAAAGCCCAAAAGGCGGAACCCTGTGTATTCCCTCTGTTTTTATCGCTTACGACGGTTCCCCGCTTGATTTGAAGACGTACCTTCTCCGTTCGCTTGACGCTGTCGAAAGCAGGGCGCTGAAGCTGCTTAAGCTTTTCGGAAACAGGGGAGTGCGCTACGTCAGGGCAACGCTCGGCGGAGAGCAGGAATTCTTCCTGCTTGACAGACCTCGTGCGCAGAAACGCCCAGACCTGCGTTTCTGCGGAAGAACCCTGATAGGTTCAAAGCCGCCGCGTGACCAGAAAATGGAAGACCATTATTTCGGAACAATTCCGCCAAAGGTACTTGCTTATATGGAAGACGTACAGCGCGATCTGGCGCGTCTCGGGGTGGACCTTGCAACGCGCCACAATGAGGCTGCGCGCTGCCAGTTTGAATTTGCCCCGAATTTCTCAGAGGCAAATCTTGCCTGTGACCAGAACCAGATAATTATGGAAACGATGCGCAAGCTTGCGAGTCAGCATGATTTGCGGCTTCTTTTCCACGAAAAACCTTTTGACTGCTTGAACGGCAGCGGAAAACACACAAATTTCTCTCTTGAAGACAGTGAAGGCCGCAACCTTCTGAAACCGTCGACAAACCACAGAAAGAATGTGATTTTTCTCTCGTTCCTGACTTCGTTTGTCTTTGGTGCTTCAGAATACAGCGGACTTCTTCAGGCATCGGTTTCAACGCCGGGCAACCTTTACAGGCTTGGCGGACAGGAAGCACCCCCTTTTATAATGAGCGTCTATCTTGGCGACACCATAGACAGAATGCTTACTGCCGTTGAAAAAGCAGCAGGCAGGGACGAAGATATGCCCGAGAAGAGCACGCTTGACCTCGGTCTTGACAAACTGCCTACGATAATCGCATACGACAGCGACAGAAACAGGACAAGCCCGATTGCTTTTACAGGAAACAAATTTGAATTCCGCGCTCCCGGAGCGTCGCAGGCCATGGCAATTCCGGCAACCTTCATATTTGCAATATGGGCTGCGGGTCTGGAAAAATTCAACGAAAAATTCAGCGCGCGCCTTAAAAAAGGCGCAGACGTACTTGACGCTGCTCTTGCAACAATCCGCGAAGTTTCAAAAGCAAGCCGCAAAATCCGTTTTGAAGGCGACAGCTATTCGGAAGAATGGCGCAGGGAAGCAGAAAAACGCGGCATAGTCAAGGCTGAAACGATACCGGAAGGCATTGATCTCTTCCTTGAACCAAAATCCGTTGAAATGCTGTCAAAACTCGGTGTTTTCACTCCGCGCGAAATGGAAGCATTCCACACAATCCGGCTTGAAGCCTTTGTCAACAGCATAGAAATTGAAATTTCCCTGCTTCGTGACATGATGTTTGAAGGTTTCCTGCCGAGTATATCAAAGCAGCTGAAGCTTGAAAACGAATCGATTGCTTCGGTCAAGGACATGCGCATACCGCACATAGACGCGTGGAAAAAACACATAGAGCTGTTGGCAAAGAGCAAGGCGGAAATAATAGTAAAAACCAAAGAACTCGAACTGCTGAAAGAGAAAATGGCAGAACTTGAACCCAGGGAACATGCAGAAGCCATAATTGTTAAAGCTCTTCCGCTTATGAAGAAAATAAGAGAACTGTGTGACGAGGCCGAAGGCTATATTTCAAAAGAAAACCTTGCCTACCCGAAGTACCGCGCTCTTATGTCACTCAGCACGCAGCTCAGCGAATAGGAGAGAAAGTATGGTTTTAGGCAGAAAAAAAACTGAAGCAGCGCGTTTTCCGCGCGGGGTTCAGCTTCCGGCATTCTGCGACGTACACGTGCATTTCAGGGAACCGGGCTTTTCCTACAAGGAAACGATAAAAACAGGCTGCCTTGCTGCCGCACACGGAGGTTACTCTGCTGTCTGCGCGATGCCTAATCTGAATCCTGTTCCCGACACCCCTGAAAATCTTGAAAAAGAGCTCGAAATAATACGCCGCGACGCATGTATTAACGTTTACCCCTACGGTGCGGTTACAGAAGGACAACGCGGGGAAAAGCTTGCGCAAATGGATTTAATTGCACACAATGTAATTGCTTTTTCTGATGACGGACACGGTGTTCAGAGTGAAGCGTTAATGAGAGATGCCATGCTTGCGGCAAAGAAACTCGGCAAACTTATTGTCGCTCACTGCGAGGTTAATTCGCTGCTCAACGGCGGTTACATACACGACGGGGTGTATGCTGCCGCGCACGGTCACAGAGGTATTTGCAGCGAAAGCGAATGGAAACAAATTGCGCGCGATTTAATGCTTGCAAAAGAAACAGGCTGCGGCTATCACGTGTGCCACATATCAACCAAAGAAAGCGTTGAACTGATACGCAGAGCAAAAGCGGAAGGAGTAAACGTAACCTGTGAAACGGCTCCGCACTATCTTCTGCTTGACGAAAATGACCTTTGCGAGGACGGACGTTTTAAGATGAACCCCCCTCTGCGGGCAAAAGAAGACAGAGAGGCCCTGCTGGAAGGTATACAGGACAGAACCATAGACATGATTGCAACCGACCATGCGCCGCACAGCGCGGAAGAAAAATCGCGCGGACTTGAAAAAAGCGCAATGGGAATTACAGGACTTGAAACAGCGTTCCCGCTTCTCTACACAGATCTTGTAAAAAACGGGATAATAACGCTTAAACGGCTTGTCAATCTTCTTGCCGTATGGCCGAGAGAACGCTTCGGAATACCGCAGACGAAAGATTACTGCATTTGGGATTTGGACGAAGAATACGAAATAAACCCGTCGGAATTTCTTTCAATGGGCAGGGCAACCCCGTTTGAAGGCAGAAAGGTATTCGGACGCTGCCTGAAAACGGTTCACAACGGCAAAACGGTTTACGAATACAAATAGAACTGAACAGAAAACGGGGGAAATATTTTCACCCCGTTTTCTTTTGCCTGAATATTCGTTATTCGCCGCTTGCTGCCGGCTGTACGCTGTATGCGTTGGAAGCATACAGTGTTTACTTTGCTGCTACAACCTCTATTTCAACCTTTATATCCCTGGGAAGCCTTGCTGCTTCAACGCATGAGCGTGCCGGTTTTGTTTCTCCGAGGTATTGTGCGTACACCTCGTTGACGGCGGCAAAATCGTTCATGTCTTTGACAAAAACAGTCGCTTTTACAACATCTTCCATTGAGTATCCCGCCGCTTCAACGACAGCTTTAACGTTTTCAAGCGATTGTTTTGTCTGTTCTCTGATATCTTCGGACGGAACCTGACCGGAAGCAGGCACAAACGGTGCCTGTCCTGACACGTAAAGGGTTCCGTTGACTTCTACCGCCTGTGAATAAGGACCTATTGCTTCGGGAGCTTTGTCTGTGTGGATTATTCTTTTCATATCGCAAGCCTTCTTTGATTGAGATTTCTGGAACTGTGTAAATTATACCATTGCCGGAGGCAAAATTTCTGTTGACACAATACGTACAGAATATATACTTGATATGTACGAATTGGATATGGTTATGTCTTTAAGGCGATCCATGAGAGGTCGGCAAGAGCAGTGCAACGGTGCGGCATTCTGCCGCGGGTTGGTCTTGCCGCGCGGGCAGGACTTTTTTTATGCACAAAGACCGCGTAAAACAGAACGCCTGAAAAGCTTTTTGTGAAGGGAAGATTGACAGATGAAAAGAACGGATATCAAAAAAGTGCTGATTATAGGCTCAGGGCCTATAGTTATAGGTCAGGCGGCGGAATTTGATTATGCCGGAACTCAGGCATGTCTTGCGCTGAAAGAGGAGGGTTACAAGGTCATTCTTGCAAACTCAAATCCGGCGACAATAATGACAGACACGAGTATCGCCGATAAAGTCTATATGGAGCCGCTTACGGTGGATTACATAGCGAAAATACTTCGCATGGAGCGTCCGGACGCAATAGTTCCAGGCATTGGCGGACAGACAGGACTTAATCTCGCAATGCAGCTTGAAAAAGCCGGAGTTCTCAAGGAATGCGGCGTTGAACTGCTGGGAACAAGCAGCGAAAGTATTGAACGCGCGGAAGACCGCGAGCTTTTCAAGGAAATGTGCCAGTCAATAGGAGAACCTGTCATTCCTTCGGAAATTACCTACGACCTCGAACATGCAAAAGAAGCGGCGAAAAAAATAGGCTATCCCGTAGTTCTGCGCCCTGCCTTTACTCTCGGTGGAACGGGCGGCGGTTTTGCAAACAACGAGGAAGAACTGACAGCGATAGGCATAAATGCTTTCAAACTTTCGCCGGTGCATCAGGTGCTGGTTGAAAAAAGCGTCAAAGGTTATAAGGAAATTGAATTTGAAGTTATGCGCGACTCAGCAGACCACGCCATTACGATATGCGGCATGGAAAACGTTGACCCCGTAGGCGTTCATACGGGAGATTCAATAGTTGTGGCGCCGATTCTTTCGCTGAGCGGCGCAGACATGAAAATGCTGAACGACAGCGCGATTAAAATTATCAGGGAGCTGAAAATAGAAGGCGGCTGCAACGTACAGTTTGCCCTTGACCCGAATTCGAGCAGATACTATCTGATAGAAGTCAACCCGCGCGTTTCCCGTTCTTCGGCGCTTGCCAGCAAAGCAAGCGGCTATCCGATAGCGCGTGTCACGGCAAAAATAGCTGTAGGCATGCTGCTTGAAGAAATCCCTGTTGCAGGCGGAACAGCCGCAATAGAGCCCAGTCTTGACTACGTTATCACTAAATTCCCGCGTTTCCCGTTTGACAAATTCGCTGATGCCGACAACACGCTCGGAACACAGATGAAAGCCACGGGCGAAGTTATGGGCATCGGGGCGAATTTTGAAGAAAGCTTCCTGAAAGCGATACGGTCGCTTGAAATAGGGGTAAAGCATGTCTATAAAGCAAAATTTGACAATATGACCACGGAAGAGCTGCTTGATTATCTGAGCGTTTTCCGCGATGACAGTGTTTTTGCCATCACGGAAGCTCTTTACCGTGGTGTTTCGGTCGAAAAACTGCACGAAATAACCGCAATAACGGAGCTTTTCCTTGAAGGGCTGCAGAGAATTATCAGCATGGAAAATGTACTGAAAGAAAATCCTGGCAGCCTTGAACTGCTGAAAGCGGCAAAAAAGCTTGGCTTCTCCGACTTCTTTATAGCGCGCCAGTGGAACGTTACTGAAAAAGAGGTTGCGGAAAAACGTTATGCGAACGGCATAACACCTGTTTTCAAAATGGTTGACACGCTGCACACAGGGAAATATATCCCCTATCTTTACTCTTCCTATAGCGGCGAAAACGAATCGCGGCTGACGGGCAAAAAGAAAATTGTAGTGCTGGGAGCAGGCCCCATACGCATAGGACAGGGCGTTGAATTTGACTACTCCACGGTTCATGCCGTCCAGACAATAAAAAACCTTGGCTACGAAGCAATCATAATCAATAACAATCCCGAGACGGTTTCAACAGACTACACGACAGCAGACAAGCTCTATTTTGAACCTCTGGTTCCCGAGGACGTAATGTCGATTATCAACTTTGAGAAACCTGAAGGGGTTATCGCCTCTCTCGGAGGACAGACGGCAATCAACCTTGCGCAGCCGCTTGCCGATCTCGGTGTAAAAATCATAGGAACAGGCTGTGAAGCAATCGACCGGGCAGAAAACAGGGACAGCTTTGAAAAACTGCTGCTTGAACTTGATATTCCGCAGCCTAAAGGCAAAGCCGTAACAAATATTCAGGACGGGGTGAACGCTGCGGCGGAAATCGGTTATCCCGTGCTTGTACGCCCGAGCTTTGTTCTCGGAGGCAGGGCAATGCAGATTGTTGCGGACGAAGAACAGCTGCGCCGTTACCTGAAAAATGCGGTTGAAATTGACGAAGACAAACCGGTGCTGGTTGACAAGTATATTTACGGCAAAGAGGTCGAAATTGACGCTATCTGCGACGGAAGAAACGTATTTGTCCCGGGAATAATGGAGCTTGTAGAACGCACCGGCGTCCACTCAGGCGACTCCATCAGCGTCTATCCGGCGTTCAGCATCTCTGACAAGGTCAAGGGAACGATACTCCGCTACGCGAAAAAACTCGGTCTTGGCATTGGAATAGTGGGGCTTTACAACATACAGTTTATAGTCGACAAAGATGAAAACGTCTACATAATAGAAGTAAATCCGCGCTCGTCGCGCACAGTGCCGTTCCTTTCAAAAGCTACGGGCTGTCCGCTCGCTGACATCGCCACAAAAGCGATTTTGGGCGTCAGTCTGAAAGAACAGGGAATATTCGACATCTATCCTGACGAGAAAAAACGCTGCTACGTCAAGGTTCCCGTGTTTTCCTTCAACAAACTCAAAGGTCTTGACGCCTATCTCTCGCCCGAAATGAAATCAACGGGCGAAGCCATAGGCTACGACGACAAACTCAACCGCGCGTTTTACAAGGCACTGCAGGCGTCAGGAATGCTGCTTGCAAATTACGGCACGGTTTTTGTAACCGTTGCCGACGAAGACAAACCGGAAATTCTTCCGCTGATGCGCCGCTTCTACAGACTCGGCTTCAACATAGCCGCGACAAAAGGCACTGCGGCATTCCTTAAGGATAACGGAATAAAGACCCACGTCCTGAGAAAAATCAGCGAAGGCAGCGAAGAAATTCTTGACGCGATCAGAACCGGAAAAATTGCCTATGTTATTAACACTAAACAGGTGGGCGCGTCCGAACAGGAAACGGACGGGCACATGATACGCAGCAGCGCTACGGAAAACAACGTAACAATCTTTACGGCGCTTGACACAGTCAGGATAGTGCTTGACGTGCTTGAAGAAACCACGCTCAACGTATCTCCGATAAACGCGTAGCGAAGCGAACGCTATCCTAATTCATTAAGAAAGGAAAATACATGAAACAGGACATCTTTACCGTAACGGAAAACGTGAAAATTGCCCCGTCCGTGTACAAAATGCGGCTGGAAAGCGGCGTGCCGGCAATTACAAAACCGGGGCAGTTCATAAACATCAAGCTTGACGGCTTTTATCTGCGCCGCCCTATCTCCGTCTATGACCTTGACGAAAAAGGCGTAACAATTATTTACAAAGTTGTCGGCAAAGGCACGGAATACATGGCTGCGCTTGGAAAAGGGACACGGCTTGACATTCTGACAGGGCTTGGCAACGGCTACGACGTTTCCTGTGCGGGAGACGCGCCGCTGCTGCTCGGAGGAGGACTTGGAGTGCCCCCAATGTACCTGCTTGCCAAAACGCTGCTTGCAGAAGGCAGAACGGTAACGGCAGTTCTCGGCTTCAACAAAAAAGAGGAAATTTTCTGCGCGGACGAATTTGAAAAGCTCGGCGCCAAAGTAATTGTAACGACGGCAGACGGTTCCTACGGCGTAAAAGGCCTTGTAACGGACGCGATGAAAGAACTTTCGTACACACACGTCTTCTGCTGCGGCCCCGAGCCAATGCTTCGCGCTGTGTACAAAAAATGCAAAACCTCGGGGCAGTTCAGCTTTGAAGAGCGCATGGGCTGCGGTTTTGGGGCATGCATGGGCTGTTCGTGCAAGACAATAACGGGCAGCAAAAGAATATGCAAGGATGGGCCTGTCCTGTTCAGGGAGGAAATTCTATGGGACGCTTAACCACAAGCCTCTGCGGCATTGAACTTGACAACCCTGTAATACCGGCCAGCGGCACCTTCGGCTACGGCTGCGAATTTGCAGAGCTGTACGACATAAATATTCTCGGCACCTTTTCTTTCAAGGGAACAACGCGGGAACCGCGCTACGGCAACACTCCGCCGAGAATAGCCGAAACGCCGTCGGGAATGCTCAACGCCGTTGGGCTGCAAAACCCCGGCGTTGAAAAAGTAATCTCCGAAGAACTGCCCGCTCTGAAAAAAATTTTCCACAAGCCTGTAATGGCAAACGTCAGCGGATTTTCTCCTGAAGAATACGCGTACGTATGCGGACGGCTTGACGCGGAACCGCAAATCGGCTGGCTTGAAGTCAACATAAGCTGCCCCAACGTTCACGGAGGGGCAATGGCATTCGGAACAGACCCAAAATCGGCTGCGGAAGTGACAAAAGCGGTCAAAAAAGTTACAAAAAAACCTGTAATAATCAAACTTACGCCGAACGTAACGGACATAGTTTCCGTTGCAAAAGCCGTTGAAGACGCGGGAGCTGACGGAATAAGCCTTATAAACACGCTGCTCGGCATGAGAATAAACCTGAACAGCAAAAAACCGCTGCTTGCAAACACAACGGGAGGACTTTCAGGCCCCGCCGTGTTCCCTGTCGCTTTAAGAATGGTTTATCAGGCGGCAAAAGCTGTAAAAATTCCCGTAGTCGGTCTCGGAGGAATATCAACTGCGGAAGACGTAATAGAAATGATGCTTGCCGGCGCCTGTGCCGTGCAGATTGGCGCGGCAAATCTTACAGACCCGTTTGTCTGCCCGAAAATCATAGAACAGCTTCCGGAGACAATGGACAAATACGGAATAAAAAATCTTAAAGACATTATCGGAGGTGCCCTGTAATGGAAAGAGACGTTATCGTAGCGTGCGATTTTTCAAGTGCTGAACAGCTGTACGGCTTCCTTGACAAATTTACGGACAGAAAACCGTTTGTAAAAATAGGCATGGAGCTTTTTTACGCGGAAGGTCCTCGGATTGTGCACGAAACAAAGGCGCGCGGACACAAAATATTCCTTGACCTGAAACTGCACGACATACCGAACACAGTGAAAAAAACAATGGCGGTGGTTTCGCGGCTTGACATTGACATCTGCAACCTTCACGCAGCAGGTGCAACAGACATGATGAAAGGCGCTATTGAAGGGCTCACGAGGGAAGACGGCAGCCGTCCGCTTCTCGTAGCTGTTACACAGCTCACAAGCACCGACCAGGAAACGCTGGAACGCGACCTGCTCATAAAAAAACCGATTGACGAAGTTGTAATGCACTATGCCCTGACAGCCAAAAACGCGGGACTTGACGGAGTTGTCTGCTCACCGCTGGAAGCTGCCAAGGTTCACGAAACCTGCGGCAAAAACTTCCTTACGGTAACGCCCGGCGTTCGCTTTGCAGACGGAGACAAGGGCGACCAAAAACGCGTAATGACGCCGGAACAGGCGAAACTCGCAGGTTCTGATTTCATAGTCGTGGGCAGACCGATAACGGCCGCGCAGAATCCTGTCGCGGCGTA
>JAGHTZ010000004.1 GCA_018065065.1 Candidatus Equadaptatus faecalis
CCGACGGAAAACAGACTTGCTGAATTTAACGCTGACTGGATAGTCACCAGCGCAAACGGACTTTCAGCCGAAGACGGAGCGATTGTAAATATTGACGGTTCGGGCAACCGTGTAGCGGCAATTTCATGGGCTCCGGGTAAACTTCTGTTTTTGATTGGAAAAAATAAAATTGCAGACAATTTATCTGCCGCGCTGCAGCGTGCAAGGGAAATTGCTTCGGTTAAGAACGCTGCTCGTTTTGACATTAAAACCCCGTGTAAGCTGCTGGGAAAGTGTATGCACTGCAACGCTCCGGACAAAATATGCAACGTTGTAACCATACTTGAACATGCGCAGCTCGGCAGGGAAGTACACGTTATATTGGTGAACGAGGATTTGGGGTATTAGAAACAGGGAGTAAAGAACACGGGAGTATGAAACACGGGGCTGTAACCCCCTGAAATAAATGACACGTAACGTAAAATAGCTGAAAACAAGGCTTAACGCAATAACAGAGGACAAATGAAGACAAAGGAAATCGGAAGAGAACAGGTATGGCTGATTTCAGCTGTTGTAAAATGGACGTTTCTTGCGCTTTTGACAGGAGCGCTTGTCGGTTTTGCGACGTCAGTATTTATTAATCTGCTCAATGACGCATGGAATTTTGTTTCCGGCTTCGGAAAATACAAACTGCTGTTTATCTTTCCGGGATTTTTTGTCAGCTACATGCTTGTGTACGTCTACTCGCGCGACGCGAAGGTCAACGTTGTCGAAGCTATACACAGCGATTTTGGGGCTGTCGAACTGAGCGCTATTCCCCTGCGCCTGCTTTCCACGATAAGCACGATAGCCTGCGGCGGAGCCACCGGAAAAGAATCGCCGTGCGCTTCAATAGGCGCGGGCGTAATGTACGGCTTTTCGCGGCTCTTCAATCTTGACAGCAGGGATATGCAGAAGCTGGTTATAATCGGCTCGGCGGCAGGTATATCGGCAGTTTTCGGAACACCTATCGCAGGGGCTGTTTTCGGTGTGGAGATACTTTACATGGGCGAAATGCTTTATGACGTTCTGCTGCCGTCTTTCGTTGCGGGGGTCGTTTCTTCCATGCTTGCGGGAGCGCTCCATGCGGGCTCTCTTCCCTCAATTCCAATTGCCATTCCTCAGATTGAGCCCAAGATTATTGTAATATCCGTTCTCTGCGGCGTATTTTTCGGTATTGTGGCGATGCTGCACGTTGAACTGCTGCACCGCACTGTCCGCGCGTTTAAGAAAATGAAGGTGCCTCACAAACTCAAGCCGCTTCTCGGCGCGTCTCTTGTCGCCCTTATCACGTTTGCGTTCGGTGATTTTTACGGCGGTCTGAACAATCAGCTGACGACAGCGGCTTTGTTCGGCGCACGCGTTCCGGATTTTGCGTTTGCGATTAAATCTGCCGCTCTCGCGCTGACCCTCGGCTGCGGGGGAAACGGCGGGGTTATTATGCCGACCATGTTTGTGGGGGCGACTGCCGGCTCTTGTATCGCCTACTATTTCGGGCTTAACATGCAGGCGGTAAGCGCCATGGGTTTTGTTTCCCTGCTCGCCGGTGCCACAAACACCCCGATAGCCTCAACAATCCTCGCAATGGAACTTTTCGGCGCAAAATTTGCGCCGTTTGCCGCCATAGCCTGCTGCACAGCATATATGGTAGTCGGTCACAGAAGCCTTTATTCAGGGCAGCGCATACTTCGTCCCAAAACGGCGTTTTTTATGCGTCGGGAAAACGGCGAAGGCAATGCGGAAATTGTGGAGCGGCTTGAAAACGTATCGTATGCAAGACTGCTGAGGCACAGCTACAACGAAACAAAAATGAAGCTTCATATCAGGAGAAAAAAGAAAAAATGAACCGGACGTGGAAAACGGTCAACAGAATACTGACACTGCTGACGGTTCTTATTCTTGCTTTCTGGTGCTGGAAGGTTTTTGGTCCAGGGGGACAGGAAATCAGAAGCAGATTTATCGGAACCGGCTTCGGTCTCAGACAGATGTTTTTTATGGGCGTTGCTGTCTGCTGTATCGGTTATCTGTTGTGGCGCGGACTCGCATATTACTACGAAAAAAAATACGGACTTCATGACGATGAGGATTAGCCGGGGATAATAAATACGTAATTTTGCATAGACTTTTGAATGAAAAAAGGGTATTATTATCCGGCTGACGTAAAACATACAACGTTATTTCGTTCCGGGAGGAGTTTACCTATGAGAAAGACAGCAGCAATACTTATCTTTG
>JAGHTZ010000005.1 GCA_018065065.1 Candidatus Equadaptatus faecalis
TTTTTTCAGCTCGGGAATAGGTATTTCATGGAAATGGAAAAGCGATGCGGCAAGCACGGCGGAGGCTTTGCCTTTCGTAAGCGCGTCGTAAAAATGCTCCATGCAGCCGGCGCCGCCGGAAGCTATTACGGGAATGCTGAGTTTTTCCGCTATTGCCGAGGTAAGCTCCAGATTGTAGCCTGATTTAGTGCCGTCAGTGTCCATGCTTGTAAGCAGGATTTCTCCTGCACCTCGCTTTTCAGCTTCGCATGCCCATTCTACAGCGTCAATTCCCATCGGAGTTCTTCCGCCTGCCGTATAGACCTCCCAGTAATTCCCGTTTCTTTTTGCGTCAATGGCGACGACGATACACTGGCTGCCGAAAAGCTCCGCGCCTTCGTTTATCAGATCGGGACGTTTTACGGCTGCAGAGTTGAGAGAAACCTTGTCCGCTCCGGCGCGGAGTATCGCGCGAATATCTTCGGCGGTGCGTATGCCTCCGCCTACCGTTATGGGGATGAACACGTTCTTTGCGACGCGCGTCACAAGCTTTGCGACCGTCTCGCGTGCATCGCTTGTCGCAGTTATGTCAAGAAAAACAATTTCGTCCGCGCCCTGTTTTTCGTATGCCTGCGCCGCTTCGACAGGGTCTCCGGCGTCGCGCAGATTAACGAAATTTATTCCCTTTACAACGCGCCCGTCTTTGATATCAAGGCACGGTATTATTCTGCTTGCAAACATTATTCTGTTCCTCCGCAGAGTGAAACGAATTTTTTCAGCAGCGCAAGTCCGGTATTTCCGCTTTTTTCAGGATGGAACTGGCAGCCGAACAGATTGCCCTTTTCAACGGCAGCGTCAAACTCAAGCCCGTAGCTGCATACGGCGGCGACGTCCGAACGTTCTGCGGCAGAGCAGCAGAACGAGTGTACGAAATAAACGTAACTGTTCTGCGGCGTGTCCGCAAACAGTCTGCTTGAGCTGTTTATCGACAGAGAATTCCAGCCCATGTGGGGAATTTTCAGCCCCATGCCGGCGGGGAAGCGGCGCACGCAGCCTTTCAGCACGCCGAGCCCCTTTCTGCCCGGGGCTTCTCCGCTTTCTTCAAAAAGCAGCTGCATACCCAGACATATTCCCAAAAAAGGTTTTTCAAGTGCAGCTTCCGCGACTGCTTCTTTGAGGCCGCGCTTTTCAAGCTCGTCAAGAGCGGCGCCGAATGCCCCTACGCCCGGAAGTATCAGCGATGAACAGTTTTTAATTTCATTTGCATTGCACACGATTTTATTTTGCACGTGCAAAAATTCAAGTGCATTCACAACGCTTCTGAGATTTCCGGCTCCGTAATCGATTACTCCGAGCATCTGTAATCTTCCTGTTTGTGTTTGTATCGTGAAGCTATTTCTTCAAGCACGTCCGTGAACGGCACTTCCGTGTCCATGCAGGCGACAAGCAGGTGATAGAGAAGGTCTGCCGCTTCGTAACGGAAATTTTCCCTGTCCTTTACCGCGCAGGCAAGAGCAGTTTCAAGCCCCTCTTCGCCCACCTTCTGCGCAACGCGTTTTGAGCCTTTTGAAAGCAGTCTTGCGGTGTAGCTTTCTTCCGGCGAGGCGTAACGCCTTTTGTTGAGATAGCGCCACAGCCTTCCGAGGAAGGTCATTGCCGTTGAGTTCTCTTTGCCGGCAAGCGACGTAAAGAAGCAGGAGACAGCGCCCGTGTGGCAGGCAGGCCCCTGAGGATCCACAATTGCAAGAATTGTGTCGCCGTCGCAGTCAAGACGCAGCTCCTTCACGCGCATAAAGCTCCCGCTTGTCGCGCCCTTGTGCCATATTTCCCTGCGCGAACGGCTCCAGAACACAAGCTCGCCCTTTTCTTCCGTGAGCCTGAGCGATTCTTCGTTCGCGTAGGCGAGCATAAGCACCTCGCCTGAAACGCAGTCCTGAACTATAACGGGAACGAGCCCTTTTTCGTCGAACTTAATTTTTGAAAAATCGATTTTGTCTGCCATCTTATTTTCCTTTCACTGCCGCAAGAGCTTCTTCAAGAGTAATGCCGCCCTCGTAAAGGCTTTTGCCTATGACGGCACCGGCTACGCCTGTTTCCGCAAGCATTTTTAAATCATCCGCGGAGGTAATTCCGCCCGCTGCGACTATTTCATGATTGTCGCTGACAAGCGGCTCGTACAGCTCCCGCCTTGCGCCCTCCATTTTACCGTCGCGCTCCGTGTCTGTCACGAGAAATACGTTGTAGCCGCAGATTTTGAACTTTTTAATTTCGTCTGCCGGCAGGGAGTCGGTTCCCTTAAGCCAGCCTGAATGAACGACTTTGCCGTTCTTTACGTCGACTGAAGGCATAACGGCGCTTCCGAAGCGGTCGAAAAGCCTTGCCGGCGCATCCTTGTCCGTGAAAAGCAGACTGCCAACCATAACGCGTCCGGCTCCTGCCGAAAGCGCGTCAGCAACAGCCTCTTCAGAGCGCAGTCCTCCGCCGTACTGAACGTACATGCCGAGCTTTGCTATATTTTCAAGAATATTGAGGTGGCAGGGATGTCCCTGCTTTGCTCCCTCAAGGTCAACAACGTGAATATAGGCGCAGCCTGCGTCCATAAACTGCTTCGCCGTATCCAGCGCGTCCACGCCGTAATCCCTGCGCGTGTCAAAATCGCCCTGCGTAAGGCGGACGACCTTTCCTCCGAAAAGGTCTATCGCCGGAAGGAGAATCACAGCCAGAGCCCCTTTGTGCTCGGATTTGCCTGCGCGGGCACGAGAGCCTGCCTGAGGCACATTCCTACAGATTTGAAAACTGCTTCCGCCGCGTGGTGCGAATTGTCGGTTTTCAGCAGGTCAATATGCAGCGTAAGCCCTGCTTCGCGCGCAAAGCCCCTGAAAAACTCAGGCACAAGTTCAAGGTCGAAATCGGCAGCCTTCTCCGTCGGGAAATCTCCCGTCCAGTAAAGAGCGCCGCGTCCGCTGAAATCAAGCGCTGTCTGAACGAGGGAACCGTCCATGGGAAGCAGGAAACCGTAGCGCTCAATCGGGCGCTCCTTAGCGACTTCGCGCAGTGCCTGGCCGAGCGCAATTCCTACGTCCTCGGTGAGATGATGGTAATCTATCTCAACGTCGCCGTGCGCTTTAAGGCATATTCCGAGCCCTGCCCTGTGGCAGAGCAAATCAAGCATGTGATTCAGAAAACCGCAGTTCGTCTCTATGACGCGTTTGGCTGACGCCGGATGTTCAAGCACGAGCGAAATCTGCGTTTCTTTCGTGTTTCTCTCAATTTTTGCTTCCATTTCAAGCCTCCTGCTTTTCAGCCGCAAGACGCAGTGCGGCAGCAATATCCTTAAGTTCGTTCCAGCGGGTGTGAATTGTTCCCGCGGCTGAAACAAGCCGCATGGAAACAGGCATAATCTCTTTTATGACTACCAGTCCGTTTGCTTTCAGAGTGCTTCCCGTCTGCACAATGTCAAAAATTACGTCGCTGAGACCAAGCGCAGGTGCAAGCTCTATGGAGCCGTTAAGCTTCAGAAGCTTCAGCTGCACGCCCCAGGAATTAAATATTTTCTCGGCTGTTTTCATGTATTTTGTTGCAACACGCAGTCCCGTCAGCTTTGCAGTGCTGCCGCTGAATTTTACGGCTTCCTTTTCGGGGCCCGCTATTGCGAGAACGCAGCTGTTCATACCGGTGTCAAGCAGCTCAACTACAGGTATTTCAGACTCTGCAATCACGTCGCTGCCTGCAAAGGCAAGGTCTGCCGCGCCGTTGTACGCTACAACGGGGACGTCTGCAGGCTTTGCAAGCAGATAGCGGAAATTTCCGTCCTCAATTACCAGATTTCTTCCTGCGTTTTTCAGAGCCTCAACGGGCAGTCCCGCATTTTCGAGCAGAACAATGCAGCTGTCAAGCGACCGTCCGGTCGGGAGAGCAAAGGTAAGCATTACAGAAGCCCCCAGTCAAAAGCGTCAAAGCCGTATTCCCTGCCGCTGTTCAAATTATAAATTTTCTTCTCGGAAAAATCTGCCCAGATGCCGTATTTTCTCAAGTGTGCCGCAGATTTTGATTCCTCCCTGTTTTTGTTCCAGCTGAGCTCAAAAGAAATGCCCCTGCTGCGCAGCTCTTCGGCAAATTTCAGCACTTCCGCGCTGTCCGCCGCGCCGCACCAGAGCATAAGCTTCGGCAGAGGCAGACTCCCGCTGCAGTTGTCCGCGAGTTCTTTCAAATCAAGCGCGAAACCTGCCGCTTCGCCGTCCATACCAAGCTTTGCGAGCAGTCCGTCGTAGCGCCCTCCGCCTCCGAGCAGCGTGCCTTCCTTTGTGTAAACGTTGAAAACAGGTCCGCTGTAATAGCCGAGTTCGCGCAGGAAACTGAAATCAATGCAGATTTTCTTTCCGTAACCGAGGCTGTCCAGCGAAGCGCAAAGTTTTTTCAGCGGCTCAAAAAGCGCGGGATTGTCCGTAAGCTCTGCCGCCCTGTCTATCGTTTCAACTCCGCCGCGAAGTGAAGGAAGCGCGGAAAGCAGAGTCATTTTGTCTGTTGTAAGATACAGCGTTTCAAGCGTTTTTTCGTAGGCTGTGTAGCTTCCGTTCATCAGATGCCCGGTAAGAATTTCGGACACGTCCTTCGGAAGTGCCGAGAAAATTTTTGCCGTAACAGACATATCGCCGAGAGCAATAACGGAGTCAATACCAAGCATGTCAAGAGTGCGGAAAAGCAGCGCAAGCAGTTCAACATCGGCGCCTGCGCCTTCCCAGCCGATAAGCTCGACACCTATCTGGTTCTGTTCAAGATTGTGCTTCGGCGGCTTGGGAACCGAAAAAACGCGCTCTGCGTACGAAAGCCTGAGAGGACGCTCCTCATCGCTGAAATGCGTTGAAAGGTACGTTACGGCGGAAAGCGTTAAATCGCCGCGCAAAACGCACGGCTCCCCGTAAGGCGAAGTGAGTGCAATCAGCTTTTCGGCTTCAGAATGGGGCAGATTGTCCCACACGCCGCTCAGCAGCTGAAGCTCCGCAGGGCTGAAAGGCCTGTAGCCGTACAGAGCAAAAAGCTCCATAGCCCTGTTTCTGCAATATTCAAGTTTCGCCGCCATGCTGCCTCCGAAACTGCTGCAGCCCTTAGGATTTCCCTGCATTTCTATTCCCCGTTTCAAAACGTGATCTTTCATATATAATTATATCAGTGTAAATAAAAAATAAAAGCATGTGCTTTAATATGCTAAAGTGCTATCTTGATTGAACCCCTCGCGCGGATTATAATAGCACAGTCAGCAGAGATTTGCAATTATCGGAGGTATGACAGACTTGAGAACCGGCAGCGGAAAAAAAATCGATGCTCTCATATTTGACGTTGACGGTGTTCTTCTTGACGTCAGCCGCTCCTTTTCGGAAGTGATACGCCGCTCAATACTGGACGGCTTTGTCCGTTTCTGCGGCGGGGAAGCGGATTCTGAAGGCTGTACGCCGGAGCATGAAAAGATAATGAAACGGCACGGAGCGTTCAACGATGATTACGACCTTGCCTGGACACTGCTTTCAATGACTGCTGCCGCAGGCGGGAAAAAACTGTCGCTGGCTTTTCCGACGCCCGAAAAACTTGCGGCGGAGCTTGAAAGCTTTTCCGGCAGCGTAAAGGAATGGACGCTTGAAAGATACGGCGCGCTGATCCCTTACAAAGAATTCCGCGGATACTGCGACGATTTGTATCTTGGCACAAAGGACAGCAAAGGTCTTTATATGCTTGAAAAACCGCTGCTTCACGCAAAATGGAACGAACTGCCGCTTCCCGCAGGACTTTACACCGGAAGAGATCTCAAAGAACTTGCCTGTGCCTACGAAAGCCTCGGCTGGGAACCGCTGCCTAAAGAAAACGTAATTCACCGCGAAACAGGAATTTGCAAACCGTCGCCTGAAGGGCTTGAAATACTCTGCAAACGTTTCGGCGCTGAAAATCCGCTGTACGTCGGCGATACGGCGAGCGACTTTAAGGCATTCAAAGCATTCGGCAAAGGCGTGTTCGCGGCGATAGGCAGTCTGCTGCCGGAAGCTGAAAACAGCTTTGCGGACTGTGACGAAGCTTTGGAAAAAATGCTTTAACAAAGGTGGTAACAACAATGGACAAAAAAATTCTTGAAAAACTGGTGCGCCCGTGCGTAATGCCGCTGCAGCCCTACAATCCGGGCAAGGTTCCCGAAGCACGCGTGCGCATAATGGCAAACGAAAACAACCTCGGCGTCAGCGACTCAGCGCTGAGGGCAATGACAAGAGCAATACTCTCCGCCAATCGCTATCCGGACATCAGCTGCGCCGAACTGCGCGAAAAAATCGCGCAAAAAAACGGACTGAAGCCTGAGCAGATAATATGCGGCAACGGGCTTGACGGTGTCTTCACAATGATAGGAAGGGCATTCCTGAATCCGGGCGACGAAGTGATATGCGGCGACTTCACCTTCTCGGTCTACAAAAGCATTGCCGACATAATGGACGCAAAAGCGGTTGAAGTGCCTGTGACGGAAGAATTTGCCCTTGACATTGACGGATTTATAGCGGCAGTTACGCCGAAAACAAAACTGATATGCCTCTGCAATCCCAACAACCCCACAGGCAGCTTTGCCGCTTCCTCCGAAGTGCGCCGGCTGATTGAAGCTGCGCCGCAGGACGTTCTGGTAATAGCTGACGAAGCCTATATGGAATTTACGCCTGACACGGACAGCGTACTGCCCATGCTTGCGGAATATCCCAATCTCATGGTATGCCGCACCTTCTCAAAGCTCTACGGGCTTGCAGGGCTTCGCGTAGGCTGGGCGGCTGCGGATCCCGACGTCATCGCGCAGCTTTACAAAGTGCGCGAGCCGTACTGTCTCAGCGCCGTAGCGCAGGCGGCTGCCCTCGCAGTACTGGACGACGACGAATACGCGGCGGACACGAAAACTCTTGTTGCTGCTGAACGAGTGCGGTTTGCAGACTTCTTTGACGCGCACGGCATAAAATACTATCCGACGGCAGCAAACTTCTGCCTTGTCAGTTTCGGAAACAGAACGGAAGAAATTTTTGACAAGCTTTTTGCAGACGGCATACTTACGCGCCTGATGTCGTACAAAGGAGAAAAATACATCCGTTTCTCAATCGGCGAAATGGAAGAAAACATCTTCGTACTGGAAGAACTGGAGAAGATAATCGCAAGCCGGTAACCGGCAATTAAAAACTCCGCCGTTAAGCGGAGTTTTTTGTTTGCATGGAGCCGGCGAGTGGACTCGAACCACCGACCTGCTGATTACAAGTCAGCTGCTCTACCAACTGAGCTACACCGGCATGACACTTGCCACAGGAGAATATTTTACATTAATATTGATTTCCGTCAAGTGCTTTTTTGAGGCTACGCGATATCTTCCGCGCTGACGAGCGGAACTCCAGCGCTGCCGAGAACCTGCTCCGCCCTCTCCTGGTCGTCAACGCGGATAACGCTGCAGGCAGAGCCTTTCTTCTTCATTATGAAAGCGTAGCTGTACTCAAGATTGATGCCGGCATCGGCAAGCAGCTGCAGAATATTGTAAAGTCCTCCTGCCTCGTCGCTCAGCTCAACGGCGATAACCGGCGTCAGGCTTGCGACGTAACACTCGTCCTTCAGAGCCTCAAGCGCCTTTTCCGGCGTATCGACAAGCAGACGCGCTATTCCGAAATCGGTCGTTTCCGAAAGCGAAAGCGCACGCATATTGACATTGTGTCTGCGGAGCGTGTCCGCAAGCTTCAAAAGCTGTGAGGGTTTGTTCTCGATAAAAACCGAAAGCTGATTAAGCGCCATCTTAATTCCTCCCCGTTTTTTCGTAAAGACCGCGTTTGTCCACAACTCTTACCGCCTTGCCCTCGCTTCTCGAAAGCGTTGTAGGAGCGACAAGGTGCACCTTGGCGTAAATTCCGAGCACCGATTTAAGCGTTGCAACTATATCCTTCTCCATTGCAGAAAGACTGCTGAGCTTGTCGGAGAACATCTCCGGCGTCATCTCAACGTTGATGTCAAGCACGTCGCTGTTGTTCTCGCGCGTTACGATAATCTCGTAATTCGACGAGCAGCCGCGCGAAATAAGCACCGCCTCAATCTGCGACGGGAATACGTTAACGCCCTTAACGATAAGCATATCGTCGCTGCGTCCGAGAATCTTGCCCATACGGACGTGAGTCCTTCCGCAGGCGCACTTTTCCCTGTTCAGGGTGCAGATGTCGTGTGTACGGTAGCGGATAAGCGGCGACGCCTGTTTGTTAATCGTAGTGAACACAAGCTCGCCCTCGCTGCCGTCGGGAAGCACCTCGCCCGTATCGGGATCAATTATTTCAGCAATGAAATTGTCCTCCTGAATATGCGAGCCGCAGTGCGCTCCGCACTCAAAAGCAACTCCTGGGCCTGACATTTCCGTAAGCCCGTAAATGTTAAACGCTTCAAGCCCGAGCTTTTCCTCAATATCCCTGCGCATCTCCCCGCTCCAGGCTTCAGCGCCGAAAATGCCCGACTTGAGATGCAGTTTGTTCTGCAGTCCTCTCTCGGTAACAACCTCTGCGAGATAAGCGGCATAAGAAGGAGTACAGGCGATAACGGTAGCCTGCATATCTATAAGGAACTGAATCTGCCTGTCCGTGTTGCCTGACGACATCGGAATTGTCATACTGCCGAGCTTGTGGGAACCGCCGTTTATACCTGCGCCGCCTGTAAAAAGCCCAAAGCCGTAGCAAATCTGCACAACGTCGTCAGGTGTCGCGCCTGCCGCGGCGAGCGCCCTTGCACAGCAGTCGTCCCACATGTCGAGGTCTGCCTGCGTGTAATAGGCGATTACGCGTTTGCCGGTCGTTCCGCTTGTCGAATGAATGCGCACGACGTCGCGCTTCGGAACAGCAAGCATACCGTCAGGATAAGCAAGCCGCAGATCCTCCTTGGAAAGAAAAGGCAGCTTCCAAAGATCCTCAACCGAATGCACGTCAGCGGGCGACACTCCCTTTTCGTTCATTGCCCGCTTATAATAGGGAACATTCTCGTAACAATGTTTTACAGTATTGACAAGCCTCTTGTTCTGAAGAGCCGTAAGCTCGTCGCGCGAGGCTGTCTCTATCTCAGGTCTGAAACATCCGTGCTGCATGAAAATACCCTCTTTCCGTCCGCGGACTATTGTATTATATTTTCCCTGTCTTGTGAACTTATTATCGGACAATCGCCGCGGAAACCAAGAAGAAATTACTGAAATACAATGAATAATGCAAAATGAATAATGAAGAATTAAACCCGTCAAAAGCGCACGTAGGACTTAGTTGGCTAAAAGAGCTATAAGCGGTAAGCTTTAGAACCGTTAAAATCTTTGTCTTTCTGCGGAAATCCATCAGGCTTAGGTTTTGCACAGCCTGCCTGTGCCCAGTATGGGTATGCCCCGTAGGGGTAAAGCGTCTCTATTTCAGTATTTACAACAAAAACGGCGAGGGAAATCCCGCGCCGTTTTTATTTTCCCCAAAATTGCTTTTGGGTACGGTAAACACAGCCCTTTCGGGCGCGTAGGTTAAAACAAACGACGAACTAAGAACGACAAACGAAGAACAAATTAAAACCATAACGCTCGTTTCACTTGCGTAACGTCGCTGGATGCTGCACTTCCGCTGCGCTCCATGCAGCAAGACAAAGATTTTTGTTCTGCGTTCTTCGTTCTTTGTTCTGCGTTCATAAAACTCCGGATTACTTCCTACTGGGCTGGATACCGATGTTAGCTGATACCGTCCGTTCGTTTTCTGTCCGAAGCCGCAGGGCTCTTGCTTTCCCTGCCTCCTTCCCGAAAGCAT
>JAGHTZ010000006.1 GCA_018065065.1 Candidatus Equadaptatus faecalis
GTACAACCTCTTATACGGAAAACATCGGACTCATGGCGCTCACAGGCGTTGCAAGCCGTTACGTAATCAGAATAGGCGCGGTAATTCTTATTCTGCTGTCACTCTTTGCAAAGCTCGGCGCACTTATAGCAACCATGCCTTCGCCGATTATCGGCGGCGCTTACATAACGCTTTTCGGAACAATAGGCGCACTCGGAATTCAAAACTTGATGCGCGCGGACATGGGCAGTCAGAGGAACGTCCTCATAGTCGGTTTCTCATTCCTCATGTGCCTCGGCGTCCCCGGCTGGGTTGAAACGCAGCAGGCGCTCTTCACAGGCTTCTTCGGACAAATGCTCGGCGGAATGGTCTGGGCTGTTCTCAAAACCCCGATGGCAGTCGCCGGTCTCTGCGCTGCATTCTGCGACAATCTTATCCCTGGAACAGACAAAGAACGCGGTATAGCAAAGTAATTATTCAGGCGACAACACAAAACAACGGCGGAGTTTTTCCGCCATTGTTTTATCTTTAAGCCGGTCTCTGCGCCGCATTCTGCGATAATCTTATCCCGGGTACGGATAAGGAACGCGGCATAGCAAAATAATTTCTAAAATAATAATATATCAAAGCGGCAGGGCAAACGCTCTGCCGCTTGTTTTGTTCAAAGAATTATAACGGACGAAAACGGCGAAGCACCAATTTAAGCCTGACACCGATATAAAAAATGAGGACTGAATTTGTCCTCGTTTTTGTATCTGTCAGCAACTTCTTTGATTATTAGAAATTTATACTATCCCCGTCCAACAAAAAATCTTCAAGACCAATTATGCGAAAACCCTCCTCATCAGTCCAAGGGACATCTGCGTCGCCGACAATGATAATTTTCTTAAAAGCGTCTCCGACACGTCTTAATGAATTTCTTTCCTGTTCGCATTTCTCAGCCGTGTACATTTGGTATGCAGACTGAATATATATGCGCGAGCTCCCTTGATTTGCCACAAAATCAATCTCTGCCTGTCGCCATTGCTGGCGTTTTTCATTGTTCATCTGTCTGTACTCCACCATACCGACATCAATGTTGTATCCGCGTACAAGCAGTTCATTGTAAATAACGTTTTCCATAAGCTGAGAGGCTTCCAGCTGTCTGAAATTCAGTCTGGCGTTTCTCAGACCAACATCAGTAAAATAATACTTCATGCCGCTTCCGATATAGCGTCGCCCCTTAACATCATACCGCTGAGCTTTGTCAATCAGAAATGCCGCTTCAAGGCAGTCAATATACTTCGATACAGTCTTGTTGCTGCAAAGAGTTTTTTTCTCACTTAAAAACGTGTTTGCTATTCTGGCAGGATTCAAAGGAGAACCGACTGACGATGCCAAAATATCCGTAACATCGCCAAGTTCAGATTCGTTTTTAATTCCGTTTCGTTCAATAACATCTCTGAGATAAACGCTGCCGAAAAGATTTTTAAGATACTCAGCCTTCTGAGCATCATTTTTCATATTGACCGTTGCCGGCAAACCTCCGTAAACGGAATATTCTCTCCATGCCTGCCTGAAATTTTTACCGGCAGCAGAAAAATACTCCGCAAAATTCAGCGGGAAAACACGAACTTCATCTCCTCTGCCTCTGAATTCAGTCAGCACATCTGACGATAAAAATTTTGAATTGCTTCCAGTTACGTACAAATCAACATTCTTAATCTTCATCAACCCAAGCAGAACATCAGTAAAACCTATTTTACCGGCACCTTTTGGCAGCCACGGATTTTCAATCTCCTCAACCTTTTGTATTTCGTCCAAAATCACGTAATGCATTGTGCCATCGTCAGCAATTAAGTTTCTTACATATTCGCTGAGCGCTGCAGGGTTCCAATACATAGCGTTTCTGTCATCATCCAGCGCAATCATAATTATGTGCCTGTCATCAACGCCGATACTTTTAAGGTACGGACAAAAAATATCCGACAGCAAAAAAGACTTTCCGCAGCGGCGAATACCGGTAATAACCTTCACCATACCGTTATGCATTCTGTCTGTTAATTTTTTGAGATACAGCGGTCTTTGGATAAACATTCCATTCCCTCTTTTTATACTATAGTAGCTTTTTTAGTAATGACTATTATAAAACAGCCACATATAAAGGTCAAGAAGAAAAAATCCGATTAGAAAACTCGCCGCTGACCTTTCAAATACACTTTCAATATGCCTTTTGATGTACTCCACAACGCCCTCTGTAAAATATGGAATTCAATTCCATATTTTACAGAGGTTATAACAGATACCTGTAAGCAGTGCAACTATCAATTAAATGACGACAATTTTAGCATCTTAATATACAGGACAAGACAGGCGGAGCAAACACTCTGCCGCTTGTTTTATTGACGTGTAACATATTATCATATTTTATCATATTTTTTATTGCTTTTCCGCATTTTGCCTATTGACTTTTGCATTGTTTAGTGTATAATTGTCTCCGTGTTGAGGCAGACGAGTTCTCTGTCTCTCCCTGCAGAACATTATATCGGCGGAGGGTCTCACCAGCCATCTTCACCGCCGGTACACGGTGGAATGTCCTGTACAAATCGCATTGACGTCAAGCGCAGTCAATTTAAGGCTTCGGCAAGCTCGTTCCTTATTTAGGTACGACGGCTGG
>JAGHTZ010000007.1 GCA_018065065.1 Candidatus Equadaptatus faecalis
TCGGGAAGGAGGCAGGGAAAGCAAGAGCCCTGCGGCTTTGGACAGAAAACGAACGGACGGCGCAAGCAACATCTGCGCCCAGCCCAGTAGGAAGTAATCCGGAGTGAAGCGAACGCCGAACGAAGAACGAAGAACGAAGAACGCAGAACTATCAGGTTCAGATTATCACTTGTTTTTCGTTCCCGTTCTTAGTTCATCGTTTGTTTAAGTACAGCTTTAAGCGTTAAGCTGGAAGCGGTAAGCCAAAAGCGGTGAAAAGATTTTATTTTTAATAAGATTTTCTCACATTATTCTGCTTAAGGCTTATTGCTAACGGCTTAAAGCTTATGTTTTGTGTGCCTGCGTCACTATACACAGCGGCGCTTCAGCGCCAAAGCCTATAGCCAATAGCGTATGGCGAAACATTTGGGCAAATTAAAAACGGCGCGGGATTTTTATTTCCCGCGTTGTTTTTAGCATTTTAGTTTTATTTCTGTTATAATCATGCCGGTTTGTATAAGTTTTATCTGAAACGGGGTATGAAGATGTATCAGAACGCGCTGAAAATTCTCCGCGAACGCGGTTTTGTGGAGTGGTCAAGCCACGAGGAGGAGCTGGAACAGCATTTTATGAACAATATGGTTACCGGCTATATCGGTTTTGACCCTACCGCAGACAGTCTGCACGTGGGCAATCTTGTCGCTATTATGGGGCTCGCGTGGCTGCAGAAGCTCGGACACCGTCCGATTGCCATTGCGGGCGGAGGCACAGGCCGCATAGGCGACCCTTCGGGCAAGACGGCGGAGCGCCAGCTGCTTGACAATGAGAGAATTGAGCATAACGTTGCCTGTATCGCAAAGCAGCTTGAGCATTTCCTTGATTTCAGCTGCGGCGAAAACAGCGCAATTCTTGTGAATAACAACGAATGGCTCGGTAAGCTTAATCTTATAGAATTTTTGCGCGATACGGGCAAGTTTTTCCCCGTGAGTTTTCTTGTCAACCGCGATTACGTGCGCAGCCGCGTTATGGACCCTGACAAGTCGATTACCTATACGGAGCTTTCGTATATCCTGCTTCAGGCGTTTGATTTTGACAAGCTGAATGAGGATTACGGCGCAACGCTGCAGATGGGCGGCAATGACCAGCAGGTGAATATTATTGCCGGTATGGATTTGGCGCGCAAACGCCGCGGAGCGCAGCTTTACGGCATGACTTTCCCGCTGCTGCTCAATTCGCAGGGCAAGAAGTTCGGAAAGTCGGAGAGCGGCGCCGTTTATCTTGACGAGAAACGGACGAGTATTTACAAGTTCTATCAGTTCTGGATTAACTGCGATGACTCGGATCTTGAAAAGCTGTACAAGCTTTTCACTTTCCGCCCGACGGAGGAGATAAAGGAAATTCTTGCAAAGCACAACGAAGCGCCGCATCTCCGCACAGGTCAGAAAATTCTTGCGGACGAGCTTACGGCGAGGGTTCACGGCGAAGCGGCGGCAAAGCGCGCAAAGGACGCGTCCGCCGTCCTGTTCGGCGAGATGAATATCCGCGACGCGAATGCGGAGCTGCTTGACACGCTTTCAGCGGAAATTCCGTTCACGGAGCTTGACGCGCTGCCTGAGGGCGGCATGGCGGAGCTGCTTGTGGCAAGCGGCGGCTGTCCGTCAAAGGGCGAGGCAAAGCGCAAGCTGAAGGAAGGCGGCATTTACCTGAACGGCGAGAAGTATGACGGCAGGGAGCTTGGCGCAGGTGATATGCTTGACGGAGGCTATATCCAGCTTCGCGTCGGCAAGAAGGATTTCAGGCTTGTTAAGATAAATATGAAGTAAAAAACAACTTTCAAAAACCGTTTCAAAATAAAAAACTCCGGAACCTGCCGGAGTTTTTTGTTTGGACTGTCTGCCGGTTAAATTTCGGCAGCCGCTGTTTTCAGTTCGCAGACAACGTTTGTTCCCTGCTCCGGCTGCGATTTGATTTCACAGCTTCCGCCTATCAGTTTCATTCTTTCGTACATGTTGGAAAGTCCGCGGTGCCCCGTTGTGCGTACTTTTTTCAAGTCTTCGGGGACAATGAAGCCTTTTCCGTTGTCTTCTATTTCCATGCGGACAAAGTCTTCCCCGTTTATCAGCCGTATATGGACGGATTTGGCGCCGGCGTGCTGCGCCGTGTTTGAGAGAGCCTGCTGCGCTACGCGAAAAAATGCAAGCGTCTGTTCCTCGTTCAGGTCAACTTCTTCAATTTCTGATGTGAATATGCTTATGCCGTAGAGTTTCGCGCGTCTGTCGGCAAGCTCGATGAGCGATTGTCTTAATCCGAGTTCAAGCCACGGCGGAGTGAGGTTGTTGCACACTTCGCGCAGTTCCCTGACTGAGAACATTGAGACGCGTTCCGCTTCGTCAAGGCGTTTTGCGGCTTCTTCCTGATTCTGCGAGAGCGAAATGAGACGCAGCCGCTGTACAAGAGCGGTGATTTCCTGCAAGGGTCCGTCGTGTATTTCCCTTGCGAGGTTTGAGCGCACTTCTTCCTGCGCCTTGACTATGTCGCTCAGGTAACGGCGGTTGAGCTGCGCGTTTTCCGCGGCGTCGTGCGCGAGCATTGTTATTGTTCTGCGCAGACGGAGTATTTCTTCCGCCGTTTCGCTGTCTGTTTCTTCCGGAAATTCTTCGCCCCAGCTGAAGGAGGAGATGTCGTCTTCAAGTTTTTTAAGCGGTTTCAGTATCAGCTTCCACAGCGAGTAGAGTCCGTAGAGGCTGAAAAACGCGAGAAAACCTATCATAAACATGTATGCCATGTTTTTCGCGTAGGGTATGGAATAGTTCAGCGCCATAGAACGTTTGTACTGGCTGAAAGCGTACCATACAAGCAGAAGGGAGCCGATTATCGGCAGCATTGTTGCGGCTGTAAGCCGCAGCAGTATGCTGTTTTTTATTTTTTCAAGTTTTTTCATTCCGCGTTTTCTGTGATGAGTTCGTCAAGCGTTATCAAGCCGTATTTTATTGCCAGAAGCATGGCTTCCGTTTTGTTTTTTGCGCCGAGTTTGTCGTACACTGACGCAAGGTGCGTATGCACCGTGCGTTCGCTGATGTAGAGCCTGTCGGCTATTTCTTTGCCTGACAGTCCCTGCGCGGCAAGTGTCATAACTTCTCTTTCGCGGGCTGATACTGTTTCGGGCGGGAAGTCTTTGTTGACCATTGACGACACTTCGCTGTCAAGATAAACTCCGCCTTTCGCGACCGTGCGTATGGCGTGCGCAAGGCTGTCGGGGGCAATTGTTTTCAGCACGTAGCCGCTTGCTCCGGCACGGAGTGAAGCAATCACGTACTGCTGGGCGTCGTAGGAGGTAAGCATGAGCGTTCTTACGCTGAGTTTCGCTTCCTGTATTTTTCTTGCGAGACTGACGCCGTCAAGCTTCGGCATGCGGATGTCAAGCAGGGCAACCTGCGGGCAAAGAGCCTGTATGCCTTCCCATGCCGCTTCGCCGTCCGCGTATTCGCCGACGACAGAAAAATCTTTGTTTGCGGTGAGAAATGCTTTCATTCCTTCTCTTGTAAGCGGATGGTCGTCCGCAAGGACTATGGTGATTTTGTCTGTCATTTTACGTCACTCCCGTCATGTTTGCTGTCTGCTATTATACAGTGGCGCAGCCGGCTTGAAAATAAGTATTTTTACGCAATTTTTACACAATTTTTGCGCAGGCAGCCGCCCGCAAATTGAAAAACGGAAGCAATCGTACTATAATTGCTCGCAGCAGGCAGTATTTATTTTTTCCATACATTGCGCAGCGGAGGGGATTTTTTATGGCAATCAGATTTGAAAAGGTTCAAAACCCGGGCAAGTGCCCTGAAAACATCGGAGAAATTCCGTTTGGCTCAGTATTTTCCGACCACATGTTTATATGCGATTATTCACCGGAAAAAGGCTGGAATGACGCGCGTATAGTGCCTTTCGGCCCTTTTACGATTTCACCCGCTTCACAGGTGCTGAATTACGCGCCGGAAATTTTTGAAGGCATGAAGGCATACCGCACGGAAAGCGGCAAAATCCAGCTTTTCCGTCCGGAAGAGAATATCAAGCGCATGCAGCGTTCTGCCGAGCGTCTCTGCCTGCCGCAGATGGACGCGGAGCTTTTTATGGAAGCTCTCCGCGAGATCGTAAAAATTGACCAGGCATGGGTTCCTGACGGTTTCGGCACGTCTCTTTACATCCGTCCGATCGAATTTGCAAATGACGTTCACCTCGGCGTTAAAACACCGAAGAACTGCATTTTTACAATTATCACAAGCCCCGTCGGCAGCTATTTCAAGGAAGGCGTCAACCCCGTACGCATGATGATTGAGCCTGACGATGTCCGCGCCGTACGCGGAGGCACTGGTTATACGAAATGCGGCGGCAACTACGCCTGCTCGCTTCGCGCAGGTGAACTGGCGGCGCAGAAGGGTTTTGCCCAGGTGCTCTGGCTTGACGCAATCGAGAAGAAATATATTGAAGAGGGCGGCGGCATGAACGTTATGTTCAAAATTGACGGCAAGGTCATTACGCCGATGCTTACCGGTTCAATTCTTCCAGGCATTACCAGAATGTCAATTCTTGAAATTATGAGAAGCGAGGGAATTCCGTGCGAAGAACGCCTTATCAGCGTTGACGAAATCCGCGAAGCAGCACGCGCCGGCAGGCTTGAGGAATGTTTCTGCTGCGGAACCGCCGCCGTAGTCGGACCTATTGGGGAACTTGACCTCGGCGATGAAAAGTTCCTTATCAACGATTTCAAAACAGGCCCCGTGGCGCAGCACCTCTACGACACGCTCACAGGAATTCAGTGGGGCAAAATCGAAGACAAATTCGGCTGGACAGTTCCTGTCTGTTAAGAGCCGCAATTTACCGCAAATTAAAAGGACTCTGTTTGGCAGAGTCCTTTTTTTTCGCGCAAAGTGAGAACAACTCACCTCATCGTCTTCCTGCATGGAGCGCAGCGGAAGTGCAGCCTGTGCCCCGGAGGGGTAGAACCAGTGACTTTCGCGAGCGAAGCGAGCTATTAAAAACAAAAACCAAAGACACTGGAAAAAGACGCTGGATTCTGCGCTACGGCTGTCGCCGTCCGCAGAAAGACGAAGAGAAGCAATAAGCAGTAAGCAATAAGCCATAAGCTAAAAGCAAAAGCCTTAAAAAAAGGTTCTGAAGCTTAACGCTTACAGCTTATTGCTAACCAGGTGCGAAGCGAGCCTTTGACGGGTTTAATTCTTCATTATCCATTCTGTATTATTCATTGTCTTTATGCGCTTTCCGCAGTTTTTCCGCGAATTCGGCGCCTTTTTTGCAGTCCACGAGGTCGTCAAGCTTCGGCTTAAAGTAATTCGGACCTTTTGCAACCTTGCCGCTGGCATAATAAACAGGCTTGCCGTCTTCGCCGAGTTTGCTCATGTTGCTTTCGTAGATACGGTGCATTGCTTCGTTTATGTCCATTCCGAGCAGATTTGCCATTCCTATTTCAACAACGCACAGGTCACCGAGCGCGTCAATTATTTCAACGTTCTGCGCGTTAAATTCTTCCGTATTTTCAATGCCGTTCTCGTACATTTTTGCAACGGTTTCCGCCGCCTCTTTCAGTTCGCTGAATTCCTCTTCAACAAGCATAAGCCTGTGACGGATAAGCTCCGCCATATCCGCTTTCGGATTTTCAAATTTTTCCTGAAATTCCCTTACAAATGCTACCCAGTCATGATTTTCCGACATGTTGCCGCCCCCCTAATATAAAAATCAATTACTATAAGAACCAATTACGATAAGAAACAATGACTATAAAATACAATTACCAAAAGAGCCAATTACCCGAAGAACCGCTATACGCTATAAGCTTTTAGAACCTTTAAGGCTTTTGACTTACTGCTTATTGCTTCAAGCTTCCAGCTCGTTCTTCATTTTGCACTTTGCATTTTTCATTTAGCTTATAGCTTATAGCCTACAGCTTTCTTTCTCTCACCGTTTTTTCTTTTCCCCATTCAAGCGCAAGGAGGAAGTTTCTTGCTTTCATTTCTTCAAGCTGCGGCGTGATTTCGTCTGTTCTGACAAGCGGTATTTCAAGCCGCACTTCGACTGTTTCGCCGTAGTTCAGCGTTCGGTCTTCTTCGCCGAAGCCGTATTTGTCAAGGGTCGTCAGCAGCGTTTTTGAATAGTCGTAGCCGCAGACAAGCCTGAGCGGCAGGCAGAATTCCATTTCTTTAGCTTCGCAGGCTTCTGCGGCGAGCCTTGCCGCTTCCCCGTAGGCGTCGATAAGCCCTCTTACACCGAGCTTTATGCCTCCGAAGTAGCGGGTTACAACCAGCAGGGTGTTGTCCAGCCCGCAGCGTTTCAAAGCGCCGAGAATAGGGCGGCCTGCAGTTCCCGCGGGCTCTCCCGCATCTGAGCAGTGTTCAAGCACGCTGCCTGTTCCTATTCTGTATGCCCAGCAGTAGTGCGTCGCTTTCGGGAATTTTGCGCTGATTTCTTTCAGTTTTTCCTGCGCTGCGACGGCATCCAGAACCTTGCGCACGGAGCCGATGAAGCGCGAGCGCTTTACAGTTGTTTCAACGTCGGTCTCGACCGACGGAGCCCTGAAAAAAGCGTTTACTGAATCCATCCCTCTTTAAGCCGCTTCCATGCGGATTCAAGCGCCTCTGAAATTACGCGGGTGTCACCGACGACAGGCATAAAGTTTGTGTCGCCGTTCCAACGCGGCACCACATGCAGGTGCAGGTGCTGGTCAATGCCTGCTCCGGCGACTTTTCCTATGTTCATTCCGAGGTTGAAGCCGTCGGGGCGCATAACCTCTGTAAGAGTTTCAACAGCCTTTTGGGCAAGCTGCATAAGCTCTGTCAGCTCGTCTGCCGTCAGCTCCGCAAAATTGTGCAGATGGCGGCAGGGTATAACCATAAGATGCCCCGCGCTGTATGGATAACGGTTCATTATAACGAAGCAGAGCTTCCCGCGGTGGATTATGAGGTTTTCTTCGTCCTTGTCTTCTTTCGGATAGTCGCAGAAGATACAGCCGCCTTCTTTTTTATCCCCGGAGAGTATGTATTCGCTGCGCCACGGCGCGAAAATTTTGTCTACCATAGTTGTACCGGCTTTCTGTTAAACATTACCCCTCTATTATAATTCTTTTTCACCGCAAACCGCAAATGTATGGTATAAATATAGTGCAACGGAAGGAGGTTGTCAGAATGAAAAAGAGTTTGAAGACAATCGCCCTGCTTGCGGTTCTTGCGGTGCTTTTCTGCGCGGCAGGAACGGCGTGGGCGGAAGCCGCACATGAAAGACGCATCAGACTTGCGGCGCAGGTGCTTGACGAAATGGCGGCGCAGAATGACGCCGGCAGTCTCGGCGACGTTATCGCTTCCGGCAGGGGCGTAGCAATTTTCCCGCGTGTCGGCAAAGCAGGTTTTATCGTCGGAGGCATGGGCGGACAGGGAATAGTGCTTCTTAAAGGCAAAAACGGTAAATGGACAGGTCCTGCATTTATGGGAATTGCAGGCGCAAGCTTCGGACTTCAGATAGGCGCAAGCGAAACGGCGCTTGTCCTTGTCATCACAAATGAAGCCGGTGTCCGCGCGTTTACTGGCGGAAACAGCCTCACTCTCGGCGGAGACGTTTCGATCGCCGCAGGTCCTGTAGGCAGGGATGCGAAAGCGGCAACAGACGGCAGAGCGGCGGCGGCAATCTACAGCTACTCAATGTCAAAAGGACTTTTTGCGGGGCTCGCGCTTGACGGAAGCCAGCTTAACCAGAACAGGGACGCAAGCAAGGCATACTGGGGCAAACCACTTTCAGCCCAGGCAGCGCTCGGAAAACCTGCAACCGACAAGCGTATCAAACCGGTAGTCAACGCGCTCAACAGGCTTGTCAAAAAAGCGCAGTAATTTTATGCAAGCGTATCTGCCCGGCCTGCGCCGGGCATTTTTTTATGTCTTGCGGCTGCGGGGAAAATTTTTAAATAAATTTCAAATCCCCACAAAATCCCCACATTTTCTTCAAAATTCCCACACAAACGGGGAATATACTTTAGTTACACCAACAGGGAAACCCGATTAAGAAAACGGAGGCGGTAAGGATGACACGGTGGATAAAAAGACCAATAAAACAGACGGCACTCGCAATGGCAGCCGTATTTTTTCTGACGCTGGCGCTGAGTCTTGCCCTTGCGGGAACGGCTTTTGCGCGCGGCGGACACGGCGGAGGCGGACACTCGGGAGGACGCGGCGGCTTTGGCGGAGGTCATTCATTCAGCAGGGGCGGAGGCTTCAGCGGACATTCTGGAGGACATTCTGTCAGCAGAGGAAGCACTCCCCGCGGCAACCGTATCGGAACAGGCGGATACAGCCGTTCACGCACGGGAAGCATGCACTATCACTATCATGACCACGGACGGCCGCATACGTCAGGCACGCATTATCACTATCATGAGTACAGAGGCCGCATACCTGGCAGACATTATTACTACCATTCATACCGCGGACGGCCCATACACTGGCATTACCACGAACACTGGAGCTGGGGGCCGCGCTGTTATTACTATTACGGCCCCGGATATTACCGGTATGACAGCTGGTTCTGGCCGGCAGGATTTACCGTCGGTTTGATACTCGGAAGCACTGTGTCGTATACTCCGGCACCTGCGGCAAACTATTATTACAACGTATGCGCGGAGGGCTGCAACTGTCTGGACAAATATAGTCCGACGCCGTGCAACTGTACGGAAGCCTGCTACTGCAACGCATATCACAAAAAATAGGCACTTGGGGGACAGCAAAATGAAAATCAGAAAAACATTGAAATATATTGCTCTTCCGATGGCGGTATTAATGCTGTTTTCTTCGGCGGCTTTTGCCTCGCCGCGCTGCGGGCACAGACATTATCACCACAGACACAGCGGAAACAGCGGCTGGGGAATAGCGGCGGCAGGGATTGCAGGAGGACTTATACTCGGAGCGCTGATAAATTCTTCAAGAAACGAGCAAAGACAGGATCCGGGCGAGTACAGGCAAGACCCAGGCGAATACAGGCAGGATCCGGGAATTTCACCCCCAGCGCCGCCGAACGCTGCTGCTCCTAACAGGGATGTTGAGCTTGCGGAAAAGGTTCCCGGCGGAGTTATGATCAACGGGCGTTTCTACGCACCGGCTGTTCAGGAAACAGCCGCTGACTACACGCCACAGCCGTATCGGACGGGAACTGTTTTTGAAACGGACAGGGGTACGGGCTTGAGCGGCAGCTATCCTGAAATCCGCCGCGACCCCGGAAGAAGCGGCAGCAACAACTGACAAAAATAAAAACCTTCCTAGCGGAGGTTTTTATTTTATTTTGTTTTATTTTTGCCGCAGCTGCATTTGTTTTCGTTCATCATTTTCCACACCGGAGCGTATATTTCAAGCAGCGCTTCGGCGTTTTCTTTGCAGCCGCGTCCTGCCGGCGAGTGCGCGGCACATTCGTTGTTCCTGCACAGGGGAAGTTTTTCTTTCAATTTTTCCAGCGTGTCTGCTCCTTCGGAAATTTCGTAGATTACGTCGCTTTTTGTTACGCCGCTCAGAATACACACCGGATATTTCATGGCGGCGCCGCGCCAAAGCTCTTCAAGCCTGCTGTCTGTCATTGCCTACTCCTCCGACGGCTGTCCGCCGTCGCTGCTGCAAAGCATGCGGACAGGTATGTCGTTTATGATTTCAAAGCCCTGGCTTTCGTAAAAGCCTCTGCCTTCTTCCGTAGCCAGCAGCACAAGCTTCTGCTGTTTTGCGCAGTCCGTGTGCTTTATTATGCCTTCAAGCAGTCTTTTGGCGTTGCCCTGTCCGCGCTGTTCGGGGACAACAGAGAAATAATAAAGACCTCTGCCGAGCTGCGTTTTGTGCAGCATTGCCGTGCCGATTATTTCAACGCCGATTGTCAGCGCGTAAAATTCGTTTTCCCCGCGGCTGAAAAGGTACCGCAGAAGTTCGTAATAACCCTGTGTCAGCACGCCTTCCGCAGAAAAACCGCGCCACATTGCTTCGCACCATTCAAAGAACCGGCGTTCGTTTTCAATTTTAACTACGTCGCCGTAGCTGTCTTCTTTTTCGGCTTCTTTTTTTGGGGCGTTCGGCAAAGGTTCCGGCGAAGGCATCTGTTTCAGCTTTTTTTCGCGCGGATTGTACACCTGCATGGCGGTATAGTGCGACTGTACAGTAAGCCCGCCGTTTTCCAGCGCTTTTAAGAAGATTCTGCCCGTGCCTGGGTTATGAGGCACTATGAAAGGCACTTCGTAGGTCGCGAAAAATTCTTTGACGGTTTCCACGTCTTCAGCAGATATTTCGGTTGGGAACAATGCCCAGTTTTCATCCGCGTAAGGAGTGCCCGAAAAGGCGGCTGTTGTGCCTGAATGAAGCTCCAGCAGATCGCCGTAGCCGCCGATCATTTTTATAAAAGAAAGCAGGTTCTGCCTGTAAAGCTCAAGTCCGTCCATGAAAACGCCTCGCCGAAATTATTAAATGACTGTATAATCATACCAAATTGCGGCACAAATGTGAAAGGGGTATTTTGAACTCCCATGAAGAACGGTAAAAAGAAAAAGGAACTCCCTGAAGAAATCTCGCTTAACGGCGGAAGTTTCGGCTTGTCACTCGGCGCTCTTCTCGGTAAAAATACTGAGAAAAAAGAGGTTAAAAATACGGTTTCGCCGGCTGTCTCCAAAAGCGAAAATACCGTACACAAAGCAAAGCTTCAGCGTTACAGCCTCCAGCGGCAGACCGCCGGACGCGGCGGAAAGGTTGTCACCCTTGTGGTTTTTCCGCAGGACGCGGCTTTCGGGCTTGAAGCCCTGGCAAAGGAAATGCGGAAAGCCCTCGGCTGCGGGGCGCACGTTGAAGAAAACAAGGTCGTACTGCAGGGCGACCTGACGGAAAGAGCAGAAAAGTGGCTTGAAAAAAGGAGGCAGCAAAATGAATGAATTGTGTGCGGCAGGGTGTATAACTGACATACTGAATTTTGACGGCATTATTGTCGGTGCGGCAACGCTGTTTATAATCTGGATTTTTCATCCGATAGTTATAAAAAGCGAAGAACGGTTTACGAAAAAAGTCTGGCCTGCGTTTCTTTTGGCGGGCATTGCCTCCGCGATGCTTTCGCTTTACACCGGCAGGCTGCTTTCACCGATACTCGGAGTGCTTTCGGTAACCTGTCTGTGGTGCATAATCGAGCTGGACGAACTGGACAAAAAAAGAGCGCGGCAGTAAGCCGCCTCTTTTATAATTACCAATTACGAATTACCAAGTACCAATTAAGGTGTTGGCTGAAGCCAACATTAAGTTAGAACCTCTTAATGCCTTAAAGGCTTTTGTTTTACGGTTTTACCTTAAATGTCAGAATTTATTCTGACACCACAATTGGTAATTCGTCATTCGTCATTGGTAATTTGTCATTTGTCATTCGTAATTATCTTTTATGGCAGCGGGCCTTTCCACCATTTCGGTATGCCGAGCGTGTAGCCGATTACAAATTCGTTTCTGTCAGGTCTGTAATGTTCAAACAGCGCGCCGTGAGCCCTGCTTTGTCCGTAGGCAACAATAAAAGAGCCGGGCAGGAAATTCGTCGGAATACCGAACTGAATACCTGCTTCCCAGGCAGTATAAGCCGTTTCGTTCCAATTTTCCGAAGTTCTGCCTCCGGCAACGAAAAATTCCGTGTTTATACCGCCCCACCAGGATTTCATCAGCACCTTTGAAGCAGCTATCTTGCCCCAGTATGCCTGTTCGCCGAACAAAGGCTCAGATGCAAGTGTCCAGAGCTCGTTTCTTGTCCCGAGCAGTGCGTAATACGGCGGCATAAAGCCGTCTGTCTGAAGTCCGTAGGCCGCGGTATGCAAACCGCCGGTCAGCGAAATCAGCCAGTTTGATTTAAGGGGAATTTTTGCGGTAAACTCCGTCCGGGAGAAAATATCCTTGCCGTGCGGGAACCATATATCGCTCATGAGAGCAAAACCTTTGGTAGGAACAACAGGGTCATCAAGCGAGTTTATGCCTATGGATGCAGCTATGCCCCGCAGAGTTTCATCTTTGTCTGAAAAGGTTTTCCTGCTGTCGTCCCAAACAAACGTCAGATTGTAGTCATAATCTGTGTGACCGACTGCGTAACCTGCGCCGAGCCTGATTTTGTCTTTGGCAAAGTTTTTGTAAATCATTGCCTTGCCGCTGAAGCGTTTGAATTTTTCCGAGTCACGGTTAACGAAAGAGTAAGTTTTTCCGTCAACGATTACGTATCCGTTATCGTTTTTGGAACCAAAGAAATTGTCCTCGGTAACCAGTGACGCGGACAGACCCAGCTGCCAGTTGTTTCTGGTAAGCGGCGTAAAGTAGCGTCCCATAATTCCCCAGTTTGTGCCTCCGCGCAGTTCCAAGTCCGCGGTATCTCCGTCAAGAAGCAGATTGTGGCTGAGCGCCGCAACGGACAGCCAGCGGTCACTGTTAAGGTTTGAGCTGTAACCCGACAGACTCAGCTCGACCTTTGGAGGCTGCTGCACGTCAAGCGTTACGCGTACTATGTCGCGGCTGATGTTATCTATTTTGGGTTCAACCGATTTTATTTCGCTGCGGGCAGACATTTCCTTTACGGCTGCGGAAATGTCTTTCATGTCAAGCGGTTCCCCTATCCAGCCGCGGTAGCGCTCCTGGAAAGTTTTGGCAATGTTCTGCGGTACTCCGGCAACTACAAGCTCCCCTACAATAAGCTGTTTTGAAGGCTCGGGCCCGCTGTGCATTGCAACGGGAACATACCGGTGATAGCTGTCTACAAGCGTTTTCAGCTCGTCTATTTTTTCCTCTGCGGCAGCAACGCCTCTGTCCATAATTTTGTCGTAGCCGCCTGAATCAAGGGTTCCCAGTCCTTTGCAGTCCACCTGGATAACCAAATCCGCCGCCTTGCAGTTTTCTATAATCTGATCATGCATAAGTATTTCAAGCGACTGCGCCGCAATGGCAAACATGGAATCAAGTTTGCCGCTCTTGCCTTCTATTGACATAGGGGAAAGATTTACGGCAACAACTGGATGCCCGGGGAACATTTTCTTTGCAAGCAAAACTGGAAGATTAGCTTTCAGACCGCCGTCAACGAGCAGCCGCCCGTCTCTTTCCCACGGCTCAAAAATTGCCGGCAGAGACATTGACGCACGCAGGGCGGAAGCAAGATTGCCGGAGCGCAGCGTAACGGATTCTCCCGACTGCAGGTCGGTTGAAACTGCGGCAAACGGTGTCGGAAAACGGTCAAAATCCGTTTCCGAAACGCGCGACGTAAGCTCCTGAAGCAGCTGGTACAAATCCTTCGAACTCAGCAGCGCCTTTTTGCCAAGCACCTCTCCTTTTCCGGTGATATTCAGGTTAAAAAGCCGTTCGTTGTTCTTCGGCTGATAGCTTGTGCTTTCCGAGGCAAGAGATTTATCCTGTCTGCCGGAAATTACCTCCATAAGATTAAGCTTCGGAACCGTTTCTCGCACTTCTTCCGGCGTCCAGCCGGTTGCGAAAAGCCCGCCCATAATTGCGCCCATAGAGGTGCCGACTATTGCGGCGACAGGGATGTGCTCGCGCTTAAGCACCTCGAAAACGCCCACGTGGGCAAGCCCCTTTGTTCCTCCGCCGCAGAGCGCGAGAACGACGCCATCCTTATGGGTAAAGCCCCACGCGTCATTGTGCCGCGTCATTTCTTCCGCAGTCATGGGGTTATCCGGGAAAGCAGCGCATGCTCTGCCTGAAAAGGCTGAAATTAAAAGAACTGCAAGCAGCAGCGTCGTTATTTTCCTGTTTTTCATCAAGAATCAGCCCCTTAAAACAACTTCTTTTGTCCTGACGGATATTTTACCGTATAATAATGTATGTAACAAGAGAGGAAACAGCAGATGTGGAAGAGAACACGATACGTACTTGCGGCGATACTGGCCGCGTATCTGATAGGCGCGGCTCCGTCAATTGTTGATTTTGTCAACGACAACATTATTGTCAGCGCAGCTGACGCAATTTCGCTGCGTCCGGAAGTCACAGGATATATTACTGCAGCGCTGTACAAGGTAAGAAGCTACAGCAGCTATTTTATCGTCATATACGCGCTTATAGTCGCGGCGCTTATTTTTCTTGAAAACAGCAATCCGGACAGAACGCTGCTTTGGATTGCCGTACTTATTTTTGTTCCTTTCCTCGGTCTGTTCATATATCTGCTTATAGGTCCCGATTTTGACAATCTGCGCAGAAGACACAGTTTTCGGCCGCGCGAAATGCTGCCGGTTCCAACCGGGGAAAGACAGGCCCTGCAGCTGCAGACAGCTCAAATGCTGCGTGAAATTTCAGGCGCGGAGGTTACCTGGTATAACCGCATTACCCCGCTGATAAACGGGGAAGAAACTTTTGCTGATATATTTGAAACGATAAACGGGGCAAAAAAATTCGTACATCTCCAGTCGTTTATCATCAAAGACGACGAAACAGGCAGAAAACTGCGCGAAACGCTTATTGCCGCTGTCCGGCGCGGCGTCAAAGTCAGGGTGCTTTACGACGCAATCGGCAGCCGGAAAATAACCGCGGGATACGTCCGCAGCCTGAATGACGCCGGAGTGCGCTGTATGTCCTTTATGCCGGTATCATTTCCTATGTTCCGCAGAAAAATGAACTTCAGAAACCACCGCAAAATATGCGTGGCAGACGGAACTGTTGCCTACACGGGCGGTCTTAATTTCAGCAAAAATTACATACACAAAGGGCGCATGGGCTTCTGGCGCGACACGCACGTCCGAGTTGAAGGCGAAGCCGTAAAAGAGCTGCACAAAATATTCCTTGCCGACTGGGAAGACAGGACTACCGAAAAACCCGAACAGGTAATTAAAGAGGACGGCGTCGTCTATCAGAGCGATTTTACCGGTTGGAAAAAACAGCCTGTTCAGGTGGTTCCAAGCGGGGTTTCTGCCCCCTGGCATTCAATCGAAATGGGCTTTATGAGCATGATATCGCGCGCCAAAGAAAGAGTATGGATAACGACGCCGTACATAGTTCCGGGACCTTTCATTACTTCTGCCCTGCGCATGGCTGCTCTCAGCGGCGTTGACGTACGCATAATCCTTCCGGAAAAAGGAGATCATTTTCTGGTCTACTGGGGGGGCAGGGCGCACATTGAAGAACTGCTTTCGGCGGGAGTAAAAATACTGCTCTACAGGCGCGGTTTCATACATGCCAAAACCCTTCTTTCAGACAGGGACATCTGCTCTGCCGGCACCTGCAATCTTGACGTGCGTTCGCTTGAAATAAACTTTGAAGACCAGCTCTTCATATATGACGAAACAATAAACAAAAAGTTCGAACGGCAGTTTGAAGAGGACTTTAAAGAATGCCGCGAACTCAAGCTTGAAGAATGGAGAAAACGCCCCTTCTGTGAAAAGCTGCTGGAATCCTTCGGCAGACTTTATTCGGCGCAGATATAGGGCGCAGACAGTGTACGCGAATGCTTAAAAAAATCAACAAAGCGGAAAAACCGCCCGTTACGTCAAGCGTCTTATACCGTGCAGCCTTTGGAATAACCTTCTGCTGGCTTATTTTCCGCAGCTATGCTGTTTTCAGAACGCGCGGTTTGTTCCCCGCCGTGCTTTACGCGGCGGTTAACCTGATTTTTGCCGCAGGCTGGCTTGTATTGAAATACTTCGTTCCCCTGAAAAGATATGAAGCAAACAGAAATGACGAACGCGCTTTCGGCTCGTGGCTGCTCTTTGACACTGCCGTATATTCGCTTCTGCTCTGCTTTAAACCTGAAACGTCATTAAAATCGGCAGTCGTAATACTTCTTTCGCTTCTTCTTGCCGGACTGCTGACGTTCTTCTTCAGCATGCGGGAAACGCGGTTGATTATTACCGAAATTGAAACAGGGTCGCCCAAGCTGAAGCGCGATAAAATCAGGATTGTCCACATCACTGACCTTCACGCCGGACTTTGGGCGGGCAGCGGATATCTGAAAGAACTTGTTGCGGCAGTCAACGAACAGCAGCCCGACGTTATAGTCTGCACCGGCGACATAAAAGACGAGCGTCTCGGAATTGACTGCGGGGAAGAACTGACACGCTTGTCCGACCTGTACGCGCCATGCGGCAAATTTGCCGTATTCGGCTGCCATGACTATACAGACAAATCGGAAGCGGCAGATTTTCTTGAAAGATGCGGCTTTACGCTGCTTGACGGCAGAACGGAAGAAACTGCCGGTATTACAATATGCGGCTACGGAGACAGGGATCATCTTATCAAAGGTCAGTGGGGGCTTTCAAAATCCGAGCAGCTGATTCTTGACAACGAATACGTGCATAAAAACAGTTTCTTTCTTGTGCTGCGTCACAGACAGCTTGTGGAAGACGGGCAGCAGACGCACTTTGACCTGCAGCTCTCCGGCGCAAAACACGGCATAGCTTTAACGCGGCTTCTTTTCCGCAAACTTGGAATCGCTTCCGGAAGAAAATTGAAAAAATGCAGGCAGGGCGGACTGCTCTGCAAGGCTGACGGCGCGGGGTACGTTGGTCCTCCGGTAAGAATTTTCTGCAAGCCTGAAATTGTCGTAATAGATTTGATAAAAACATCAGAGGAATAAGGCTTGATATTTTGGGCAAAATGCCCGATAATACTATACGGATTTTTGTGCATGTACCGGTGCACGGCTTATGTGTGCGCGCACGGTGTTGCATGGTACTAAAGCCGGCGGCAGGAGCCGGCAGACAAAAAGCATTAAATTCCCCATAAGGAGGGTACGTTTCATGGCGGTAACCGCAGCAGAAAAAGAGAAGCTTCTTGACGAACTTCTCGCAAAGTACCAGGGCTTTAAAGGCGCTACAATTCCGGTGCTCCAGAAAGCCCAGGAAATTTTCGGATATCTTCCGAAAGACGTGCTGATTAAAATCAGCAAAGCAATCGATGTTCCCATCAGCAAAATTTACGGTGTCGTAACCTTCTACGCACAGTTCCATCTCGAGCCGAGAGGCGAACACATCGTACGTTCATGCCAGGGCACAGCCTGCCACGTACGCGGCGGCAAAGTCGTACTCGAAGCCATGCAGAAAAAACTCGGACTTTCGGACGACAAATGCACGACGGACGACCTGAAATTCACAATCGAAACGGTCGCCTGCATCGGAGCCTGCGCCCTTGCTCCCTGCGTAATGGTTGACGAGGACACGCACGGACGTCTCACGACCGACAAAGCGTGCGCAATGCTCGACACGTACGCGAACGCATAAGGGGGAAACAGCAATGCAGATTAAAACGATAGACCAGCTTCATCAGGTTAAAGCCGACGCAATAGCGGCGCTTAAAGCGAGAAACGACGCCAAAACTCAGATCATTCTCGGAATGGGCACCTGCGGCATAGCGGCAGGCGGCAGAGCAGTACTCTCAGCCGTCGAAGAACAGATTAAAAAGCTCGGACTTGAAGACAAGATTTGCGTCTATTCAACAGGCTGTATAGGCATGTGCCACAATGAACCGCTTCTCGACGTTGTCCGCCCCGGCGAAGACCGCGTCACCTACGGTTCGGTAACAGCCGCAGACGTTGAAAAAATCTTCGCCGAACACGTAGTCGGCGGAAGCGTTTTCAAAGACAAAGCAATCGCGCGCATTCCTCTTGAAGGTGCAAAAGCTGTAGACCTTCCTGCCTACTCCGAAATGCCTTTCTACGCGAAACAGCGCAAAAACGCTCTTAAAAACTGCGGCTACATCAACCCTGACTCACTTGAAGAATACATAGCAGCAGACGGCTACGAAGCGCTCGCGAAAGCAGTGCTTACGCTCACGCCGGAAGACGTAATCGAAGAAGTCAAAAAATCAGGGCTCCGCGGACGCGGAGGCGGCGGTTTCCCGACAGGACTCAAATGGAGTTTCTGCCGCAAATCACAGGGATCAAAAAAATACATCATCTGCAACGCCGACGAAGGAGACCCGGGTGCGTTCATGGATCGTTCCCTTCTCGAAGGAGACCCGCACGCAGTGCTTGAAGGCATGGCGCTCGGTGCCTACGCAATCGGCGCGGATGAAGGCTACATCTACTGCCGCGCGGAATACCCGCTCGCAATCAAACGTCTGAACCAGGCGATCGCACAGGCGGAAGAAGCAGGCGTACTCGGCGACAACATCTTTGGCACAGGCTTCAGCTTCAAGCTCCACGTCAAAGAAGGCGCCGGCGCATTTGTCTGCGGCGAAGAAACAGCTCTTATGCAGTCAATTGAAGGCCAGCGCGGCATGCCGCGTCCGAGACCCCCGTTCCCTGCAGTAAAAGGACTCTGGGAAAAACCGTCAAACATCAACAACGTTGAAACGTGGGGCAACGTCCCGTGCATAATCAGAAACGGCGGCGAAGCCTACGCAGCGTACGGCACCGAAAAATCAAAAGGCACGAAAGTATTTGCCCTCACAGGTAAAATCAACAATCCCGGCCTCGCAGAAGTTCCCATGGGAATCACAATGCGCGAAATCATCTTTGAAATCGCCGGCGGCATCCAGGACGGCAAAAAATTCAAAGCCGTACAGATAGGCGGACCTTCAGGCGGCTGTATGCCTGAAGCACTGCTTGACACACCTGTTGACTACGACTCACTCATCGCAGCAGGCGCAATGATGGGCTCAGGCGGACTTGTTGTAATGGACGAAACGACCTGTATGGTTGACGTCGCGAAATTCTTCCTCACCTTCACGCAGTCGGAATCCTGCGGAAAATGCACGCCGTGCCGCGAAGGAACGAAACGCATGCTTGAAATCCTCACCGACATCACCGAAGGCAGAGGAAAAGAAGGCGACATCGAAAGACTGCAGAAACTTGCCCGCTCAATCAAAGCCGGTGCGCTCTGCGCACTCGGACAGACAGCTCCGAACCCTGTACTTTCGACAATCCGCTACTTCCGCGACGAATACGAAGCACACATCAAAGACAAGAAATGCCCGGCGGGAGCCTGCCAGAAACTTATCAGCTACCGCATAACGGACGCCTGCAAAGGCTGCAGCCTCTGCGCAAGAAACTGCCCTGCAGGTGCAATCAGCGGCGAAATCAAACAGCAGTTTGTCATTGACCAGAGCAAATGCATCAAGTGCGGCGTCTGCATGAGCAACTGCAAATTCAAGGCAATCGTCCGCGAATAAATCCGGAGCAGAGAGGAGAAAACATCATGGTAAAAGTTACAATAGACGGCGTAACAGTTGAAGTGCCCGAAAATTATACCGTAATCGAAGCGGCGGCACTTGCCGGCATCCGCATTCCTCAGCTTTGCTACCATCCGGAACTCAGCAAAGCGGGCGCCTGCCGCGTATGCATGGTTGAAATCGAAGGCGCGAGAAACCTCGGCGCAGCATGCGTCTATCCGGTAGCCGACGGAATGGTTGTTCACACGAACACGCCGCTCGTCCGCGAAACAAGAAAAACGGTAGTTGAACTGCTTCTTGCCAACCACGACAGAAGCTGCCTCACCTGCCAGAAAAACAACGACTGCGAACTTCAGAAAATCGCTGCCGACCTCGGCATCCGCGAAATTCCGTTTGAAGGCGCAAAACGCGACAACCCTGTTGACGACAGCAACCCGTCACTCGTCCGCACACCCAACAAATGCATCCTCTGCGGACGCTGCGTAAGAGCCTGTGCAGAACATCAGGGACTTGACGTCTACGGCTTCATCAACCGCGGCTTCAACACCGTGGTCGGACCTGCATTCAACCTTGGACTCGGCGACGTAACCTGCTCGCTCTGCGGACAGTGCAGCGCAGTCTGCCCAACAGCGGCAATTACTGAAAAAGACGACACGGAAAAAGTCTTTGACGCAATCGGCGACCCTGAAAAATTCACCGTCGTACAGACAGCACCGGCAGTCCGCGTTGCTCTCGGTGAAGCCCTCGGACTTCCCGCGGGTGAAATCGTAACCGGCAAAATGGTTGCGGCTCTCCGCAAACTCGGCTTCGACAAAGTCTACGACACCAACTTCTCAGCCGACCTTACAATAATGGAAGAAGGCACAGAATTCCTGCACCGCATCAAGAACGGCGGCGTGCTTCCGATGATCACCTCCTGCTCACCGGGCTGGATCAATTTCATCGAAATGAAATACCCCGACCTTCTCGGACACCTCTCAACGGCGAAATCACCGCAGGGAATGTTCGGCGCGTTAATGAAAACCTATGAGCCTGAAAGACTCGGCATACCTGTTGAAAAAATCTACAGCGTATCAATCATGCCCTGTACGGCGAAAAAATCGGAATGTGTACGTCCGCAGCTCCAGTCCAACCCCGGAATCCCCGACGTTGACGCGGTACTCACGACGCGCGAACTCGCCCGCATGATCAAAAATGCCGGTATCGACTTCAAGAACCTGCCGGAAGAAGACTACGATGATCCCCTTGGAACATCGACAGGCGCGGCGGCAATCTTCGGAGCTACAGGCGGCGTTATGGAAGCGGCACTCCGCACAGTACACTTTGTACTTACCGGCAAAGAAATTGAAGGCATCGTCTTCACGCCTGTACGCGGCATGGAAGGCATTAAAGAAGCATCGGTTGACGTACCTGTTGACGGCAAAACAGTCACGGTCAAACTCGCCGTTGCCCACACGCTCAAAAATGCCCGCATCCTTATGGACAAAATCCGCGCCGGCGAAGCAGACTACCACTTCATCGAAGTCATGGCATGCCCTGGCGGCTGCATAGGCGGCGGCGGACAGCCCCAGCCGGTCAACGCGCAGATTCGCGCGGCGCGTACGGCTGCTATCTACAAAGTGGACGAAACGAGCAAACTTCGCCAGTCGCACAACAACCCGCAGATCAAAGAAATCTACAAACAGTACTTCGGCGAACCCTGCGGCGAAAAATCGCACAAACTGCTCCACACGCACTACACGGCGCAGAACCGCGAAATATAAGACACAAACGGCATCACAAAACGGCGTGGGAAATCTCTCCCGCGCCGTTTTTAATTAAACCTTTGACAGATTTTGAAAAGATTGACGTCACCAAATCCTGCAATCTTTCGGATTTCTGCAGGAAGACGGACTAAAAAAGTTCTAACGGTTTTGATAATTGTTTTTTTATCGTAATTGGTTCTCTTTGTAATTGTTTCTTTTAGTAATTGTACTTTATCGTAATTGTTTTTTATTGTAATTGTCCCTTGTTTATTTTGTCCAGCCGCCACCGGTGCTTGCAAGCTCCGGCGTCCAGTTGAAGCGCACAAGGCGCATGCCGTACTGATTTTTCTCCAGCTCGCATACTGAGCAGTACTGCATCGGGTAGAAGAAAACCTTGTTGAGGTTAAAATCAAAATAATGGCAGAGCAAAGTCCATATTACACCGCCGTGAAAAACGACAAGCAGATCGCCCTCTGTTTCCTCAAGCAGCTTTTCAAGAGCGTTTACGGCACGTGTCTGCACCTGGCGGAAGGTTTCTCCTCCCGGGCAGCAGCAGTCGGCAAATTCTTTGCCCGGAATTTCAAAGGTTTCTTTCCACTTGCTGCGCACTTCGTCAAAGGTTTTGCATTCCCATTCGCCCATGAAAATTTCCTGCAGTCCTTCCGCTTCGCGTATGCTTTCCTTGCGTGAAGGGAACATAAGTTCGGCAGTCTGGCGTGCACGAAGCATTGTGCTTGTGTAAATATTTGTCGGGTTAATGCCGATTTTTGCGCCGAGCGCTCTTGCCTGCAGAGTTCCGTCGTAGCTCAGCGGCAGGTCTGTTCCCCCGCCGTAATAGGTACCGGCTTCAATTTCAGGACTGGCGTGGCGTACGAAATAAATTCTTCTTGCAGTCTGTTCTTCCATGCAGTTCATCTCCTACCTTTCAAACGGGAACGTGTACGGCAGATTTTTCGCGTCGCGCACGTCGGTTAAATCTTTCTGTACGGCTTCTCCGACAGGAACGCCTTTGTCCCTGCGGTCAAGCCATGCAAGCCACTCTTTTTCGCCCGCAGTATAAATTCTTTCCGCGTCAGGCGCTTTCTGCGATGCCCTGAGCGCACGGCAGATGTCGCCGGCTGTTTTTCTGAACGTTTCTCTGCCCATAAACGCGTCGGGGTCAACAACAAAGAAGAAGTGTCCGAGAGAGTACATACGCGGCTTGCCGTTGTTATCAATTCCCGTGAGTGCTTTCATAAATTTGCCGCCAGCAAGCGCAGCCGAAAGTATTTCTATAACTGCCGCGTAGCCGTAGCCTTTGTAGCCTGCAAGTTCTTCGCCGACGCCGCCCAAAGGCGCAAGCGCGGCTGTTTTGTTCACAAGGTCTTCAAGAATCTGCTCGCTGTCTGTAAGCACGGAACCGTTGCGGGCAATAACCATGCCCGCAGGCGTCGGCTTGCCTTCGCGCGCGTAATATTCTATTTTTCCGCGCTGGACTATTGACGTGGCGCAATCGATGCAGAACGGAAAATCTTCGTCCGTCGGAAGGGCAAAGGTAAGCGGATTTGTCCCCATCATGTTTTCAACGCCGAAAGTCGGCGCTGTCGACGGGCGTGCGTTTGTTCCCGTAATGCCTATCATACCCTCTCTGCTTGCCATTGTTGCCCAGTAGCCGGCAATTCCGTAGTGGGTGGAGTTTTTAATCGCGCCGCCTGCCATGCCGTATTTTTTCGCTTTTTCAAGCAGCATGGTCATAACCTTATGCGCGGCAACCATTCCCATACCGTCGTGGGCATCCGCAACGACGGTTGTCGGCGTTTCCTTAAGAATTTCAAAATTTGTGACGGGAAGCAGTGTACCCTTAACGATACGGTCTATGTAAATAGGCTTGAAACGGTTGCAGCCATGGCTTTCTATGCCGCGTCTGTCGCTTTCAAGAAGCACGTCAGCACAGATTTTCGCGTCCTCCTCCGGCACTCCGTATGCCTTAAACGCGTCAATCATAAAAGAATTCATAAGCTCCCATGAAACGTACGGTCTTGTCTCTTTCATTGCAGCCCCTCCCTGAAATGCTGTGATTTCTACTCCGTAATGCCCAAAAGCGGCAGTATATCTTCCGGTTTGAAAATAACAAGCTCTGCGCCGTGCTCCCTGAGAAAAGCCTCTCCGCGGAAGCCCCAGTCAACCATAATCGGAAACAGTCCCGAATTTAATGCCGTTTGAAAATCAACATCGGAATCCCCTACGTACACAGCTTCGCTTTTATCAACGCCTGCCTGCTCAAGAACTGCTTCAACCATGTCAGGATAAGGCTTGATTCTGCGCCCTTCCTTATCTCCGGCGGAGTAGTCGAACAGCCCGTCAAAATAGTCCCTGCAAAGGCTTTTCACCGCATATTCTGCCTTGTTGGAAACGACTGCCGTCAGCACTCCGTTAGCCTTCAGGGTTTTCAGCATTTCGGGAATGCCGTCGTAAGGCTTTGTATTGTCTGCGCAGTGGTCTTTGTAAAAACGGTGCATCTCGGCAAAAACCTCTTCAACCTTTTCAGGAGAGGTTCCCTGCGGCACAGCGCGTTCTGCAAGCTTGTGCATACCGTTTCCGACAAACCATCTGACTTCTTCCGTTGTCCGCACGGGCATACCGAAATAATCCAGCCCGTGATTTATCGCGGCTGCAAGGTCGTCAAGCGTGTTCAGAATAGTTCCGTCCATATCAAAAACGGCAAGCTTGTAATTCAAAATTTACCCTCGCAAGAATATAAATCTGGCGTCCCCGAACTACTCTGTACAATTTTACAAACCCTTGTAAACACAGAGCTTGCCAAATCGTAATTCACACTTTATAATATATTCACACCGTTCACAACGATAAAATATATCGTGAATAGCAACGCAGGTCAGGTCTGCCTACTGAAATTATACTACAAAACAAGGAGAGGTGGGATAGAAATGTCATCAATCTTTATACGATTGAACGAAGTTAGCGAACTTTTAGGAGTTAGCAAATCTACAATCAAGCGCTGGATAAAACGAGGAGTTTTTATTCAGCCATGTAATTACAAACTGCCAAATGTTTGTAAATCAACACCACTTTTCTTCTTTAAGTCCGATCTGAATCGCTGGATAGCAAGTTTGAAAAAATAGGAGTAGTGGCAATGATATACAGAACAGAAAAAGATATTGAAAACATAAAACAAACCGATAAACCGCAACGCATACGCATTGCGCCAAACTTGTATTTGAATGTCACACAGAAGACATCGAAGTTAGCAAAAAAATGGTATATCAGAACAAAGTTTAATGGTAAAACTGTTTACGAGTTCATTGGATTTTTTGACCCAAAGAGTAAAAATCACAAAGACAGCAAACATATTTCTTTAAACCATGCGCTTGATATTACTGCCGAAAAAATTGTTAGCAAGAGTAGGGCAGCTCGTATGGAAAAAATTTCCGACAAAGAATTTAACCCGTATTTTTCTGTTATGTGCGAAAAATGGTTTGATATTTACCATAACAATCAACGAGAAAGTACCGCTATAAACGCATTAAAGATTATACGAAAATATATTGAAACAGCCTCTTTCTACAATAAAAGGTTGAGAAATATCCAGAGAAAGGAAATCAGAGATTTAGTTGTTGATGTCCCTATTGCTACAGCAAATAAAATGCTCGGTTATATAAGGAAGGTTTTTCTTTTCGCAAAGAATAACGGCTACTATGCTCCACCAGCCTATACAAAAGCAGACGCCGAAGTTCCGACACCGCAAGAGATAAATATACCGACAAAATCTGAAAAACATTTTAACGCTATAATCGACCCGTATGATTTTGCGATTATGATAAAGAAAATCAGAGAGCATTCGGAGTTTGAATATATCACTACAAGAGCAATTTTATTCTTGGCGTATAATTTCTGTCGCGGTGGTGAAATGTTAAAACTTCAATGGAAAGATATAGATTTGGATTTTGATAATCTTATAAAGCTTCCCAAAGAAAAAGTGAAACACAATGAAGAACTGCTGATACCGTTTAGCAAACAAACACGGCAGTTATTGATTGATATCAGGAAATACAGAATAAAAAACGATAATATTCTTGGAAAAAATCTGTCCGAGCATTATGTATTTCACAAACACGGCGATATTCACAGTCCAATGTCTTCATCGGGATTGTCAAAGTTTATGCGAAAACTTGGTTATGGTATTGAAACGCATTGCTTACACGGTTTTAGAAGTTCAGCAAGTACAATGTTACGAGAGCAGTTGGATTTTCAATCCGAACTTATTGAATCGCAGTTAGGACACCATATAGGAACAGGAGTAGAGCGCATATATAACCGTGCCACACTTCTAGAAAAAAGAAAAGAAATGTTACAAACATATTCAGACTACATAGATTATATTGTTGGACTTTTAGACAAACCGAGAGCAGATAGATCAAAGTTTGTAATCGGGAAAGGAGATTCAAGTAACAGGAAAGTTAAAATCATAGATATAGCAACAGGACACGAAGAAATTATTACACTCAAATATGGAGAAAATATCAAAGCATTAAAAGAAAGGCTTAGCAAATAAACTGCTAAGCCTTTTTAACACTTTGTGGTTTTACTTGACAACTATATCACAGCGCCAAGTTTCGTTAAACTCTTTGATTTTAGTCTCAAGTTTTTCTTTTGAGTCAGGATCAAATTCTGAAAGTTTATCTATAAGTTCCTGATTTAATACCATAAACTGTACTCTGTTTTTGGCATATTTAACAAACATATCTATCATAAGGTCGGTAATCTTCTTAAAATCGTTCTCTTTTTGCTTACCGATTTTAGTTACGATAGAAGCGTCTTTTAATTCTGCCAACTTACGGTCAAGCTCTTCTTTTTGTTTCAGCAAATCAACATTCTGGAAATATATCTCTCTTTCGGCTGCTTTTTTTGCGGCTCTTTCGGCTGCTTTTTTCTTAGCTTTTTCTGCTTGTTCTTTCTCTTCTTCTGTCAGCATTGCTTCTTCTGTTTCTGTTTTTGTTTTTGCCATAAGGTATCACTCCTTAATATAAAAATAAACTGCCTAAAAAGATGATATATATAAATGGTACCTTTGTCAACAGTCAGGAATGAAAACTGCCAACAGCTCTGCGTTAGTGTTTATCAAACATTAAAGAAAATAATCTCTAAAACGCTGATTATCACTACATCTAAAATCGGGAATTTAACATTGAAAAATTTACAACTTAATTATAGGTTGGTGAAATTAAAAATTAAAATCGCCTGAAAATATAGTCACTTGAAAATTGGTTGAAGACCTGAAGAAATAACAGGCATAAATCATTTAACATAGATTTTAGATAAATTAACCTTATCTAAAGCACTCATATAATCAAGTATAAAGTAATTTGATTTACTGCCTTTGAATAAATGAATTATATCTCTGCTATTGATATATTCACCTGTTAAATATTCATTCGTAATCAAATAATTTATTGCTGTTGTCATAGGTTCAATTTCTAATTGCTTCAAATGTTCAGGTCTCTTTTTTTCTGCTTTGAGTAATCTATTCAATGATTGGTTAAATAATGGATAACACTCATTGAATAAAGTTTTACCAGTTATGATTTTATGCTGTACAAATGATAGATAGTAATAGAATTGTCTTTGATAATTATTCAAGTTCAGTTTTAGAATGTCGGTATTGAAATTCTTTATCTCGGCATTCTTTAACAGCATATTCTTATAATCATTGGTAAAATGTATTTGTAGGTAATAATCTTTCTGTTTAATAAGGTCTGCGCTGCCTAAACAGAAAGATTTTTTATTACTGGTATAAAATATCTTATCAAGGACAGTAGCAAAGTTATTTAACTGCTCTTTAGCATAGGTTCTTTTATAAATACCAGTATAGTCTTGGTATTCAGTCAAAGATATATTTGTCTCTTGGTCTGATGTCAGTTTCAAGTTCGCAAGCAATAATATTTTAATGAAATTAGGTTGAATATTCTTTTTATTATCAATGTCGGTTTGTAAAAATTCTTGTATGTCCGAAATAAAAATATCATTGTACATATAACGGGCATCTGAACTGCGGACAAGTTCACACACTTTATTATCATTAAAATAAATACTGGCAGGGTAGATTTTAGCAGATATACCAAATAATTTTCTGCTAAAATCACTTACATACAAAGGTAATATTCTACGCATTATTAAAAGTTTATGGCTTCTAGAGCACTATCTATTTTCTGCCTATCTATTCTGAGATATCTTTCAGTTATAGCACTTGAAGAATGATTTAATAGGGTTTTACAGTCCAAAATTGATTTGGTCTGATTATAAAGTGCTGTTGCCCCTGTTTTTCGTAGTGAATGTGTTGCTACATTTTCAATTTTTAGTTTACGGCAAGCGTCTTTTATAAAGTAGTAGGCAGTCATTCTATTTAGGGCTTTACCTTCTTTGTTCTGAAACAGAAAATCTTCTGGTCTAATGTTATCAAGTGTAGAAATATAATCAGCGAAGATACAACGCATTTTACGATTTATAATTGTATCTTTAATCTTTTTAGTCTTCTGTTCCTTGATAATCAGTCGATTTTTAATCTTTCCATTGTCGTATATATCACTAACTTTAAGATTAAGAATATCGCTTATTCTTAAGGTACAATATATACCAGTATAGAAGATAACATAATTTCTAAAGGATTTTTCTTTAATTACTGCTCCAAGTTTTGCGACTTCGGACTGGTCTATTGCTTCAACAAATTTCATTCTGACACACTCATTTCTGTTTGAATTTATATTTATCATATATTGTAAATAAATTATATATGCTAAATATGTAAATGTCAACTACACTCAGTATTTATCGGTATAAATTGGATTTTGCTTGAAAATGCTACATTCCAACACTTTTTGAAGAAAAATCAAGCGTTTAGCAAAATATTCATTGTGATAAATTGTCTTCTCTATTTTAATTTTAGTCATAAATTAAATTTGAGAAGCAACTACTACTAATTTATTTTTTTGAAAGAAATTTCATTCAAAGTTATGTAATTTGAATCTAAGTAAAAATTAAATTAATAGTGTATGTAGAGTTATGTTTCTAAACTTTACCAAACATAACAAACATAAAATCTATAAGAAAGGAACGTACAGCTATGGAAGATAAATCATTAAAGCGAAAACAAATTGATTTGAATATCCAAAAATTAACTCAGCAGATTAACGAAGCCGAGAAGCGTGTAGCAGAACTTACACGAAAGAGAACTAGCGAATACCAAAAAAGAAATAACCTATAATACAGAAAGGAATAATATACAATGAAAGATAACAATAACAATGAAAGCTTAATCGAAGATTTAGTATTCTATAATGCCGATAACTTGGCAGAAATGCTGAGTTGTAGCAGAAGAAAAATACTTGACTATCTACAAAAAGGAATAATAGATAGTGTTCGGTTTGGAAAACAATATCTGGTTAGTCCAACGATGCTGAGACAATCTATGACGCGGTTAAAAAGAGGTAAATAATGATGAGGTACTATACAATAGAAGATATTGCCTATATGTTAGAGAAAACAGAAATTGAAATTGAAAAAATGATACAAGACGGCAGACTGAAGTACGATTATAAAAATATTGACGGAAATAAACTTGTATCAGAATATAATTTGGAACGGTATCTAGAACTAAAAAGAAGATACACAGGTAAATACTAAAATCAAAGAAAGGAAAATATAGAAATGAAATTAAACCAATTACTAACACTTGACCAAGTAGCAAATATTACAGAAGAAGACCCAGGAGATATTTACACAATGACTTTAACAAATCAACTTCCACATTATTGTTGTAATTGTGAAGGTGATTATCTGTATAAACTTGAAGATATAGAACGCTACTTGGACAGAGTACATTATTTCAGAAGAAAAAATATGTGCTAAATAAAAATAATGATAGCAAATGCGCTATCATTATTTTTTTAGCTTGACTCGTCTGTACGGAAGATGTTATAATAGAAATGGCGTACTTTTTTATATATATAAAAGTAGAAAAGTTCGGATAAATCCAGTCCGTTATTAACAATATTCTGTGCTAACTAAAATATTTTTACACACACTTTTTGATTAGTCAAACTCCACCTCTACAATTACTTTTGTATCACTTCCGTCAAATTTTACATTTACAACTTTCCAATAATCGTCGTGCTCTCTTTGTAATTTGGCATGATAAATTTTCCTAGTTTTAGCACCAAATCTATTCTCAGAATCAACATATGAGGTTAATATAACAACATCATCGGATATTATTTTAACTTTGTACATACCTTTTTCTATGCTTGGAAATTCCGCTGTGGTTGGTGATAACAGATAATCTCTAACTCCTCCATATTCTGATTCGGCTGCTACAATAAAATTAATTATGTTGGTTTCAGCAGCTGGTGTAGGGCGTTTTTTTTCTTCTTTTTGTGCTGTTACCGATGTTGTATTTGTATCATTACCACCAATGAAATTGTCAACAAAAGCACACAGAAACCCCAAAATCATAATTACGCCTAATGTTCTTACAAGTAATTTCCAACCACTAGTTTTTTTCTTTTTTGTAATTGTTTCGGGTTTTAGAAAAAAATCTTCCATAGACTATTCCATCTCCATATAAGTTTTTCTTCTGTTTTTGCTATTATCTCCAAAACGCTTTCCATAACCACTATCTTAAATCAGAATAAAATTCTCAAGCAGTAACACTTCTTTCAGGATTAGTGGTGCTACGCTTGAATCCAAGCGTTTCTCATTAAAACTTTGCTCTCAACCTGTGTATATAGTGTACTGCTAAATCTTCCATTTAACAAGGCAGCGCAGACCTGAAAATTTTTAGACTGCTCTCGCTTACGCATCGAGCAGACTAAGGCAATAGCGTTTCAACGCTATTGCCAGGCTGATAACAAAAAGTAGCGACTGCTACAAGTGAAACAAGCTTGTATAGTTCAAGTTAGAAAAATCGTGTAGATACTGATTAGGACTGCGTTTATAGCACTTTTTACAAGAAATTTAGATTTTAACAAAATTTCCTATTCACACCCATTCACACCATTTTGGAATGCTGAGTTCCACTCTGTTTTCTTTGACCAATGTCCGAAAAATGCTGATAAATACTGAAAAAATAAAACAGGCTGTGTTTGGAAAACACAGCCTGAACACTATATTCTGGCGTCCCCGAACGGATTTGAACCGTTGACCTTCCGCTTAGGAGGCGGACGCTCTATCCAACTGAGCTACGGAGACGCAATCCAATAAATAATGCAGAATGAAAAATTGAAAAGTAAAAAATTTCTTTGGTTTCAACTTTAAATTATGCACTTAGTTTTGCACTTTACATTTTACATTATGCAGTAGTTCTAGTATGTTGTAAACGTTTCGCGCTTGATTTTCGGCTTGTACCGGCGAAGCACCTCGTCAATGTATTTTTTCTCAACCGCATGCTCCGCGGCACCGGAAATAACCTTCTGCATGTAACTCTGCGCAGGTTCTCCGGGCGTCGTGTCTTTTTCAACGTAGACTATTGCTTCAACAGGCATGCCGACACCGGTATGTGTCATGAGCACAAGCTTGTCGCAGCGTGATTTTTCAGGTTCTTCCGCATTGTAGCCGAGCGTCTTGTCAATATCGCCCTCGTCAAACGGCGTAACACGCCAAAGCACGCCCTGAACCTGACTGCCGCCATCTGGAACTATTGTCGCAACTCCGCGGGAATTTATCATAAAACGGAATCCGTCAAGGATTGCCATGCCTGAACACAGCGCGTCGGGGCAGCGGAATTTCAGATGATTGGAATTCATGTACTCCCCGTACATAAAAATTATTGATTTCTCAACGTTTGCTCTTCCCATAACAGCACCTCTTTTATCGGTGTTTTCATAACGCAGATATTTTATACTATCGGAAAAATTTCTGCAATAAGAGACACAATATTAAGTCGTCAGCCAGCTGCTCATTCCACCGTTTCTATCAGAAAGCTTACGGGGCGGAAGCCGTCGTTGCAAGACAGCATTGCGGAATGGGGATTTTTCATCCAGCCGTCGTAGAAATTTCCGCCGCCTTCGGCAAGCGTTTTTACGAACGGAAACAGAATTTCCCAAGCGCTGTCGCAGAAATTTTCAGGTCTTTCGGCGTTTTCCGAGATGAACACGTCGCCTTCCTTTATTTCGCAGGCGTGCTCTATCGGATTTTCATATTTTTCCGCCAGATCGTCGTAAAAAACTTTTCGTATTGCGGTTATTCTGACTTTTTTCACGCTTTTCACGCCTTTTTTCCTTCAAGTATGCAGCGCGCCGCGCCGCCTATAATCATTGCGCAGCCGAGAAGCTGCAGAGCTGTCATTCTTTCGCCGAGAAGCAGCGAAGAATAGACAATTGCAAGCAGCGGTTCCAGATAGCCGCTGACTGCGATGACCTGCGCCGGAAGTTTTCCGAGAGTTGAAAAATAAAGATAGCAGGTAAGCCCCGTATTGGTGGTTCCGAGCAGAAGAACAAGCAGCCACTGGGATATAACGGGTTCCGGAAGAGGAGGCCGGAAGCCTGTTTTCAGCAGCGTAAAAACAATGGAGAAGCAGCAACAGAAAAAAAGCTGCAGCACGGCGTTTTCAAAGCCTGAAACGTGTTCTGCCCGTTTATTGCAGATTACCATGGCGGCGTAGCAGAAAGCTGAGCTTCCCGCGCAGAGCAGCCCGAATTTTATGTTGCCGTGTCCTCCGACGCCGCGGTTGAGAAACACGACGCCGACAAGCACAACAGCTAAATATGCCAGCTTTTTCACCGTCAGCTTCTCTTTGAAAACTATCGGCGACAGCGCTATGACAATTACGGGGCCGCAGTAGGTGAGAAGCGTTGCTACCCCTACGTCTATGTGGCGGTAGGATTCGTACATGAGAAACCATTCCGTTGACTGCGCCAGACCTGAGAACAGTATAAATTTCAGGTCATGTCCGTATGACGGAAAGGTAAATTTGTTTCCGGACAGCTTAAAAAAGGCAAACAGCACAAGAGAAGCCAGTATTGTCCTGTAAAAAACAATACCACAGCTCGAAAGGTGTATAAAGCGGGAAAGAGTCCCGTTAGTGCCGAAGATAACCAGTGAAAACAGGTGTTTCAGCAAAGCCGCGTTGTCCATAAACTGCCTCCCGTATGTCACGCGGGATATTATAGCGCATTTTTACCGTACGAAAGCATTTATGATATGATGATTTTTATTCTGTTATGTGTTAAAATACCGTATCTATGTTAAAGAACAGAATGCGGGGTGCTGTCATGGTACAGTTGCGCTGCGCAAGACGACGACGAACGGGGCTTTGCGCTTAGACGTTTCAGACAGATCAGACAGATAAATTAAACTTACGGCAAAAAGAAAAGGAGACATAAATATTATGAAAAAGAAATTCAAAAAAATAGTTCTTGCATATTCAGGCGGTCTTGACACGTCAGTTATCATTCCGTGGCTCAAGGAAAACTACGACAATCCCGAAATAGTCTGCGTATGCGCAAACGTCGGACAGGACGACGAAATTGAAGGTCTTGAAGAGCGCGCGAAGAAAAGCGGGGCAAGCAAACTTTACATTGAAGACCTCACGGAAGAATTCGTCAACGATTTCATCATTCCGACAGTCAAAGCCGGCGCCGACTACGAAGGCTATCTGCTCGGCACAAGCTTTGCCCGTCCGATTATAGGCAAACGCCTTGTCGAAATCGCAAAGAAAGAAAAAGCAGACGCAATCTGCCACGGCTGCACGGGAAAAGGCAACGACCAGGTTCGTTTTGAACTTGCAGTCATGCACTTCGCTCCTGAAATGAAAATCATTGCCCCGTGGCGCGAATGGGACATCGTCAGCCGCGACCAGGAAATTGACTACGCCGAAGCACACAAAATTCCTCTTAAGATAAGCAGGGAGACAAACTACTCAAAAGACAAAAACCTCTGGCATCTTTCACACGAAGGTCTTGACATGGAAGACCCCGGAAACGAACCTCAGCTTGAGAAAAAAGGCTTCCTCGAAATGTCGGTATCGCCGCTCAAAGCGCCGAACAAACCGACCTACGTCACGCTCAGTTTTGAAAAAGGCGTTCCTGTCAAGCTCGACGGCAAAAAGATGACTGCAACGCAGATTATCCGCAAGCTGAACAAACTCGGCGGCGAAAACGGCATAGGAATTCTTGACCTTGTTGAAAACCGCCTCGTCGGCATGAAATCGCGCGGCGTCTATGAAACCCCGGGAGGCACAATACTTTACAGGGCGCACGAAGTGCTTGAAACGATATGCCTTGACAAACTCACGTCGCACAAAAAACGCGAACTCGCAATCACGTTTGCAGACCTCGTCTACAACGGACAGTGGTTCACCCCGCTTCGCGAAGCTCTCTCGGCATTCGTTGATGCAACGCAGGAGCGCGTTACCGGCGACGTTAAACTGAAGCTTTACAAAGGCAACATAATGAACGCAGGCGTTTGGTCGCCGTACTCGCTTTACAGCGAAGAAATCGCAACGTTTGACGAAGGCGGGGATTACCGCCAGGACGACGCAAGCGGCTTCATCCATCTTTTCGGACTGCCGACTAAGGTTCAGGCAATGCTCGACGGGGCAAACGCCAAAAAGAAAGCGCCGTGCAAAAAATGCTGCGGCAAAAGAGGCAAAAGAGATTAAATAATTCAAATGAAATAACATTCAAGGCGGGAGATATTCTCCTGCCTTAACTTTAGGAAGGTGGTTTGAAATGCCTGTGAACGCAATTAAAGTAACTGACAAAGACAACGTGGCAACGGTTCTTCAGCCTGTTTCCGCCGGAGCGGAAGTCTGCTGGAGCCTGTCGGAAAAGTCTGTTGCTGCCGCCTCGGATATTCCGTTCGGTCACAAAATCGCAGTGCGCGGCATTGCCGCCGGCGAGTACGTCTACAAATACGGTGAAATTATCGGTGAAGCGGTGAAAGACATTGCCGCAGGCGAGCATATACACGTTTCAAACATTGACAGCCGCAGGGCAAGAGGGGATAAAAAATGAAATTTAACGGATATCTTCGCAAAAACGGCGCAGCAGGCACACGAAACCACGTGCTCGTGCTTTCCTGCGTATCCTGCGCAAACCACGTCAGCAGAAAAATAGCCGATGCAGTCGAAGGCGCAGTCTGCTTCTGCCACGATACAGGCTGCACGCAGATGGGAACAGACCTTGAACAGACGCAGCGCACTCTTGCCGGAGCGGGCAAAAACCCGAACGCGGGCGCGGTTGTGGTCGTCAGTCTCGGCTGTGAAGGCGTCTCGGCGGAAAAAGTTGTTGAAGAAATAAAACAGACAGGCAAACCTGTTGAGCTTGTACGAATTCAGACCTGCGGCGGCACCTCTGCGGCAATTGCAAAAGGCATAGAAACCGCCAGAGCATTCCGCAAAGAACTGAACAAGCTTGAAAAAACAGAACTTGACGCGTCACAGCTTGTCCTCGGACTTGAATGCGGAGGCTCCGACTTCACGTCAGGAATAGTCTCCAACCCTCTGGTCGGCTACGTTGCTGACAAGCTTGTGAAACTCGGCGGGACAGTCATTCTTTCGGAAACTACGGAAATGATAGGTGCGGAGCATCTGCTTGCGGCGCGCGCATGCTGCCCCGAAGTCGCGGACAAACTGCTTGCGGCTGTTGAAAACGTTGAACAGCAGGCGAAAAACATGAACGAAGACCTGCGCGGCAGCCAGCCGACGCCGGGCAACATTGAAGGCGGACTTTCTACAATAGAAGAAAAATCGCTCGGCTGTCTTGCAAAAGCGGGAAGCACGGCTGTCAACGAAATGCTTGAATACGCGCAGATACCGACAGCAAAAGGTCTTGTAATAATGGATACGCCGGGCTACGACGTGGAATCTGTTACCGGAATGCTTGCCGGAGGCGCCCAGGTTGTCCTCTTCACAACAGGCAGAGGCACCCCTGTCGGTTCCCCGACGGCGCCTGTTATAAAAATCACCGGCAACGCGCAGACGGCGCAGAGAATGGCGGAAAACATAGACTTTGACGCAAGTCCGGTGCTTGAAGGAAAAGAAAGCCTTGAAGAAGCGGGCGAAAAACTCTTTGAACTGCTTATGCGCGTCGTCAACGGCGAACAGAGCTGCGCGGAAAAACTCGGACACTGCGAATCAGCCATAACAAGAAAAGGACCAAGTTTTTAAAAGATAATTACCGTACGCGGAAACGTTTGAGTACAAATGAAAAACTTCTGTAATTATTCTTCTATGCTTCGTCTTCCTGCGGACTTCGCAGGAAGACGGCGATTTTTTGTCTATTCCGTCTTTTATCCGTCACTTATGCTTAGGGTATTCCCTGAACGATTCGTCATTATCTTTTCCTAAGTGCTAAGTGCGAGGTGCGCCCCTAAGGTACTTGGTAATTTGTAATTGTTTTTTTACCGTGCTATTGCTTTCTTGATAAGCTCTTTGCGCAGGTTGGAAAGCCTGTGCGTCAAATCAACGTAATATTCCTGCGGATTGGAACTGCGCAGAACCTCCGGATACAGCGTTTTCATCTGCTCCTCGCAGTATGCCCTGCGTTTGTGAACGCCGGGCATTTTATATATCTGCTTTCCGTTCTCAAAAACCTTAACGCGCAGATTTTTTACGTTGTAATCCGTTATCGTTTTCGTCTTCCATTCCTCAATATGGCTTGTAAGCGTAAAGCAGTCTGTCGGAATTTTGTCCTCGTCAAGCGCCACGACGTCGCCGAGCGCAAAGCCCGTAGCTTTGTCGTAGAAACGGTAGAGCTGCTTAAAGCCCGGCGTAACCGTTTTTGAGCTGTCGTTTGTCACCTTGATTTTCGGAACTGTAACGCCGTTTTCCTCTATCGCAACAAGCTTGTAGACACCGCCGACGCGTTCGTTTGCCGCGGCAATGTTGTCGCCTACGCCGAGCAGATTAAAGCATGCTCCCTGATGGCGCAGCGAAAGAATGGTCTTTTCGTCCAGTCCGTTTGAAAGGCAGATTGCAGTATCCGTAAAGCCTGCTTCGTCCAGCATTTTGCGCGCCTGTTTTGAAAGGTAGGCAAGGTCGCCGCTGTCAATTCTTATACCCTTGAACTTATAGCCGTTGGGAAGCAGGAAATCGCGCGCAACGCGTATTGCGTTCGGAACACCGCTCTTCAGCACGTTGAAAGTGTCAACGAGGAACAGGCAGTTGTCCGGATTGCTCTTTGCGTACGACAGAAAAGCGCTGTACTCGTCGTCCGCGTCGCAGACAAGGCTGTGAGCCATGGTTCCCAGCGCAGGAATGTCGTAAAGTTTTGCCGCAAGCACATTGCTTGTGCCCCCGCAGCCCCCGACGAAAGAATACTTACTTGCCTCAACGGCAGAAGCTATTCCTCTTGCGCGTCTTGCGCCGAACTCCATAACAGGGGCACCGCCGGCCGCCTCGCAGATGCGCCGCGCCGCGGTTGTTACGAGAGTTCCGTGGTTAAAAGCGGCAAGCAGGGCGGTTTCGCAAAGCTGCGCTTCAATGACGTTGGCGCGGACAGTGACAACAGGCTCCTGCGGAAAAACAGGGGTGCCGTCCTCAACCGCATAGACGTCGCCGGTAAACTTCAGTTCGCGCAGATATTCAAGAAAAGCGTCCGAAAAACAGCTGCGGCTCCGCAGATAATCTATATCCTCTCCCGTGAAAGAAAAGCCGTTGACGTAATCAATAATTTCGTCAAGCCCGCCGGAAACGGAATAGCCTCCGTCAAACGGATTTCTGCGGAAGAAAATGTCAAAATAACCTATCTTGTTCGTCTCATTGCGGTCAAAATAAGTCTGTGCCATCGTAAATTCGTAAAAGTCGGTCATCAGCGTCCGGTTCATCATCTGCGCCTCCCTTTCGTGTAAGCAACAGTATACAACATTTTAATAAAAAGAGCAGAAAGTTTGCGCAATTTTGCCGTGTTCCGCCTGAAATGTCTGAAATGAACTGCTGTTGCCGAAAATCAGGCTAAACTGCGATATAAATTTCACACAATTTATTTTTGTATATTGGCGTTTTTTCAATAAAGAGTATATAATAGTTTCACCTTGAAATTTCAACGACGCAAAGGAGAGAAGCATTATGGCAGAGAAGAAAGCAAAAGCCGCAAAGGTCGCTCCAAAAGCAGAAGAAAAGAAGGTTCAGGCTGCGGCGGCGAAAGAAAAAACGGCAGTCAAAAAAGCTGCTCCTAAAAAAACCGAACAGAAACCGAAGGCTGCAAAAACCGAGGTTAAAGCTGTTAAAAAGGCTGCACCGAAAAAAACGGCGCTGGCAAGGGCAGTAAAAGAAGTTAAAGCCCCTGCGGCAAAAGAGGTAAAAAAACCGGAAGCAAAGGCAGAGCCGAAAGAGAAGAACATTTTCAAGGCAATTCAGAAGGCTGACCTTGCGAGCTTCACGGCGCTTGTCGCCTCGCAGAAGAACAAACGCGGTGAATACGGCCGCACGCCGCTTATGACAGTATGTCTTATCCGCAGCAATCCGCGCATGACAGACGGCTCAAACTATGAAACGAAACGCGTTACGTCAGGCAAGGAGATTTACGACAAGATGTATCAGCTTCTGATTGACGCCGGCTGCGATACGAACGCAATGGACGACGCCGGAAACACGGCGCGCGAATACAACTACGGCGGAATTCTCAACCAGATGCTCGCTGACTAAACGCCGTTTTATTCTGTATTAAAAGGAACCTGCCCGTGCAGGTTCCTTTTTTGATTTTAATGTTATAAAGGAATTCACTTTTAGAAGCGTTCACTTATAAAGGCGTTCACTTGAGAAGACTTAAAAGTGCCGCGCAGCGAAAAGTGAATCTTCTACATTATAAGCTTTCCGCCGTTTTTGTTGTTGAGGCTGTCAAGCTCGTTGAGGACGTTTGCGTTTGCAACGGCGATTTTCGGTTTCTTTGCCTCTGCTTCGCGCATCATTTCTTCAACCTTTTTCTTGTATTCTTCCATACTCTTTTTGATTGATTCCGTGTCACCCTTCAGCCATTCCGTAATGCCCTGAGTCACCGTGTCGCATACGTCATCGCCCGGTTCTTCGGCAAGTCCGCCGAGCTCTTTGAGCATTCTGTATTCTTCTTTCACAGAAGCCTTGATGTCTTCGTCCGTGAGTATGCCTTTTTTGTAAAGCACGCGGTTGATTATGTTTGCCCTGGTTTTGTTGTTTTCGTCGTTTGCCGAGAGCGCTTCAACGCGCTGAACGAGCATTCCGATAACTTCTTCCAGACTGATCTGCACAGGTGCTGCCATGAAAATCACTCCTTTGAATATTTTGTCCGCTTTTAATTTTAGCATAATTGCCGTATTCAGGCTATAATGTAATTGACAAACGGAGGGACAATATGAGCAGAATGGTTGACGCGGCACTTTCAGCGTTAAAAGCAATAAAGCCGGGCAGAAGAGCTGCCGCCCTTGTCCGTTTCGCCGCCGGCTGCGCAGAGCTTACGCAGCCGCGCCGCAGCGTTGCGGAGAAAAATCTGGAGCTTGTCTTCCCCGGCATTTCAAAGGAGCGCAAAGCGCAGCTGCTTAAGGAATGTTACGAAAGCCTTGCCTGGACAGGCGCTGAGCTGTTCGGCTGGCAGGACAATCCGGAGCTTATAAACGAATGGACTGTCAAGGTTGAAGGCAGAAATTACATTGACGACGCCCTGAAGCTTGGAAAAGGAGTGCTTTTCCTCACGGCTCACATTGGCAACTGGGAGCATGCCGCTGCATGGATAGGGCGCAATTACGGATCTTACGGCATTGCGCAGCACAACAAGAGCCCGTTTCAGAAGGAGCTTATCAGCAGACTGCGCGCCGTTTCCGGCTTGAAGGTTATCGGCAAGGAAGAGCCGATGACGCGTATTGTTTCTATACTTAAAAAGAACGGCCTTGTCGGCATAGTTTCAGATCAGCACGCAGGCGGAGACGGAATACAGGTTCCTCTGTTCGGCAAAGCAGTGTCCACGGCGCAGGGGCTTGCCGTATTCTCATGGCTGACGAAGGCGCCGATAATTCCCGGCCGCTCGATAAGGCTTGCGCCGTACAGGTTCAAAATGCAGTTTCTTCCGCCGATTGCGTGGGAAAAGCTTGCAACGAGAGAAGAAACGCTGTACGACATTTCGCGCAGAGCGAACGAAGTGATTGAAAAATGGGTGCTGGATACGCCGGGACAGTGGCTTTGGCTTCACAAACGTTTTAAGGAAGCCGCGGATTACGAATGAACGCGGCGTTAGTTCTTTTCAGCGCATATTTCGGGGCGTGTATTGCGTCATTTGTCCTTGCCGCGGCTGAGCGTACGCTTGAAGAAAAAAAATGGTACGGCGACGAACGTTCAAAATGCGTTTCCTGCGGCAAAACGCTGACGGCGTCGGAGCTTTTTCCAATATTTTCCTTTCTGTTTCAGAAAGGGCGCTGTAAAAACTGCGGAGCAGAAATAGCGCGCGAATGCCTTTACACGGAGCTGCTCGGCACCGCGTGCGGGGCGCTTTTTGCAGCCCGCTTCGGCTTTTCGCCTGCCCTGCTGTTCTGCTGCACGGCGTTTCTGTTTCTGCTTTTTTCGGCGCTGACGGACGCAAAAAGCGGATACATTTACGACAACTGGGCATTTGCAATGGCAGGCTCCGGACTTGCGGAAAGACTGCTGTTCGGCGGGTTTCAAGCCCTGACAGACGGAATAACCGGCGCACTTGCAGGTTCTGCCCTGCTGTTTGCAATACATCTTTTCAGCCGCAAAAAAGGAATGGGGCTCGGCGACGCATATCTTATGCTTGGTTTCGGCGCTCTGTTCGGCTTGAAAATTACGCTGCTCGGGCTTTACTGCGCGTTTTTCGCCGGAGGCTGTACGGCTGCCGTGCTGCTGCTTGCGAAAAAGGCGTCGCGCAAAACAGCGCTTCCCCTTGCGCCGTTTTTGGCGGCAGGGGCGCTGCTTGCGGTTGAAATTTATCCTGCTGTGTTCGGTTATCTCGGCATAACTGCCGACTGGCCGTTCTAAAAATTTTACAAATTTTACAGATAAACCACGTACAATAAAAACTCGGAGGTGCAGTTATGCCGGAAGAAACAATCAAACGCACAAAGGTAGAGCCGAAAAAAGTGCCCGGACCTGATCTTTTCTGGTATGAGCTTGACGACACAAACGTTCCCGAAGCGGAAGCCACGGGGCAGAAAATGATTGCCGCCGTTGAAAAAATGCTTTTTATCGACGCGGATATGGTTCCTGTCGGCAGGGAGGTTTTTGCCAGAAGCCTGAAAGAAGAAAATCTGTTCCTTTTCGGGCGCTGCTTCCCCAAAGGGCTGGGCAACTTCGGAGGCCCTCAGATTCAGGCGAAAACAAGCGGAAAATTCTATCCTGTTCCCGACGGGGAATATTTTATCGTCGGAATGCTGAGAGACTATTTTGAAGCGGAAGAAGCCGGCAGACGCACGAGAAGAAGCAGCGGAACTGCCGCGCCTCACAGGGGATAGCTGTCTGCAGCCCAAAACAAGCGGCAAACCTGATTAACCTGCGCGACATAGGATACAAAAAGAACGGGGACACAGTGTCCCCGTTCTTTTATTGTCTGCCTTGCGTCTGAATTTATTTCTTAAAGGCTATATTGCTTTCCGCCTGCGTTTCCTCTGCCTCGTCAAGATTTTCAAGCGCATAGTTAAGAGACTGAAAAACCAGCTCGTTAAGCGAAACGTTGTTCCGCGAAGCGATTCCCGCCATCCGCTCCATAAGCATAAGCGGCAGCCTGAACGATTTTGTAACATACTCCTCCCCCTTGCGTACTTTCCACATAGTCAACACCTCACTGCAAAATTTTCTTTCTGCAGATAAAATACACTATTGCAGCCATCGTATATACCGTATATTTTTACAGTTTTTAAGTAGTGCAAATTACGTATAAATTTAGCGTCGGATAAATCTACATAGTTATATATTGTATATTGCAATATATATTATATTGTAATTTACAATATAAAAGGCTATAATTGGGTTAGTGTTGGAAATTGACAGGGCACGTTTGCGCGTACTGCGCGGCGAAATACACGAACGGCGGGGCAGGCTATGAACGTTACGGCAGAAAATTCAGCAGCGGAAAAACCGTTTTACGACTTTGTAAAACGCTGTTTTGACATAGTTTCTTCCTTTTGCGCGCTCATCGTATTTGCGCTTCCGATGTTCGTCATTTCCTGCCTTATAAAAAAAGACAGCAAAGGACCTGCAATATTCAAACAGGAGAGACTCGGGCTGAACGGCAGACCCTTTACGCTCTACAAATTCCGCAGCATGAGGATTGACGCGGAAAATGACGGCCCCTGCTGGGCGGAAGAAGACGACCCCCGAGTGACAAAACTCGGCAGGAAACTCCGCGACAGAAGGCTTGACGAACTCCCGCAGCTCTGGAACATACTGAAAGGCGATATGTCCGTAGTGGGGCCGCGTCCTGAACGCGAATATTTTTACAGGGAATTTGAAAAAGAAATTCCCGATTTCCGCTCGCGCCTGAAAATCATGCCCGGGCTTACAGGCTGGGCGCAGGTCAACGGAGGCTACTCGCTCTCCCCCGCGCAGAAGCTTGAAAAAGACAAGGCGTACATGCGAAACCGCTGCATACTGCTCGACATCGCAATAATTTTCAGAACTGTTGAAATCATACTCACCGGAAAAGACGCCTATTAACCGCGGAAGCGGATAAAAGCAGATACAGTAAGAATTTCAGCAAAAAGGAGGGCGGAGGAAATGAGCGGCAGAAACGGCAGAAAAATACTCGTAACAGGCGGCGCCGGTTACATCGGCAGCCACACGCTCGTATCGCTTGCAAAAGCCGGCTGTGAAACGCTTGTGCTCGACAACCTCTGCAACTCCTCGGAAAAAGCCCTTGCACGCGTGGAAAAAATCACGGGCAAAGCCGTAAAATTCATATTCGGCGACGTACGTGACAAAAATCTGCTGGACAAAATCTTCAGGGAAAACAAAATACACGCCGCAATACACTTCGCAGGCCTTAAAGCCGTTGGCGAATCTGTCGGCAAACCGCTTGACTACTACGAAAACAACGTCTGCGGCACACTCTCGCTTGTAAAAGCGATGGCAAAAGCCGGCTGCAAAAACATAATATTCAGCTCCTCCGCAACCGTCTACGGCGACGCAAAAGAAATCCCCTCCACGGAAAAAACGCCGAAACAAAACTGCACGAACCCCTACGGCTGGACAAAATGGATGACGGAACAGCTGCTTGCAGACCTGTATGCGTCAGACAAGGCGTGGAATGTTATGCTGCTGCGCTACTTCAACCCCATAGGCGCCCACAAAAGCGGACTTATCGGGGAAAACCCCAACGGAATACCCAACAACCTCATGCCCTACGTAACACAGGTCGCAGCCGGAAAACTCAAACAGCTCAGCATATTCGGCAATGACTACGCTACGGAAGACGGCACCGGAATCCGCGACTACATACACGTAACAGACCTTGCTGACGGACACGTTGCCGCGCTCGAAAAACTCGACGGCGCAGGGCTTCGAATCTACAACCTCGGAACAGGAAAAGGCACCTCGGTGCTTCAACTGCTCTCCGCCTTTGAAAAAGTCAACGGCATAAAAATACCGTACACGATAAAACCGCGCCGCGCAGGCGACGTGGCAGTCAGCCTCTGCTCCCCCGCCCTTGCGGAAAAAGAACTCGGCTGGAAAGCAAAATACGGCATTGAAGACATGTGCCGCGACGCCTGGAACTGGCAGAAACAAAACCCCAACGGCTACGAAACAGACGAAGCGGATACAACGGGCGGCAAGACTTCCCCTTCGTCATTAACGCGAAACGAAAGCCGCGGCGGACAAATCACCGTAGGCTGCATTCTGCCGCGCGAAACAAACGAAAACGCGAAACAAAGCGCTCAATTTCAAAACTTCGCGCAAAAATTTCAGGAAATATACCCCGCAGAACACATAACGCCAAAAATCTGCTTTACAGCCTTTGAACAGACAGAAAAGGCAGAAAAAATATCGGAATGCAGCGTACTCTTTGCATACATAAACAGCCCGGACAAAACAGCCGCGGAAACGCAGCTTTGCCGCGCGATGTCATACGCAAAACCCTTGCTCTGCGCCGCAGACGCGGACAGCTTCAGCCGCGCGGCGGAAATTATCAAAGCGGCAGACTGCGGCTTTGCCTTTCCGGCAGACGACAGCGTCGCCGGAATTGGAAGACTGCGGACACTCTGCAGCCTGATCCCCGAAGAAAGAAACAAAATGGGGCGTCAGGGCTTGAACTATGCGGGAAAAAAGAATATGAGCGTAAAAATGCAGAAAGATATAACAAAATGAAAGTTTTGTTCACAGCCACCGTCGCGCAGCATATCAATGCATTTCATATCCCGTACCTGAAAATGTTTCAGGAAAATGGATATAAAACCTGTGTTGCGACCAATTTTAAAGACTTTGAAAAGAAACTTGCATACTGCAACGTTCAGTATGATGTACCGTTTGAAAGAAACCCGTTCAAACTTAACAATCTGACCGCTTATTCAAAAATAAAAAAGATTATTGCAGACAACAAATTTGAAATTATACATTGTCATACTCCTGTCGGCAGTGTTTTAACACGGCTTGCAGCGCGAAAATACAGGAAAAACGGAAAATGCAGGGTAATATACACGGCGCACGGATTTCATTTCTACAAAGGAGCGCCGCTCATAAACTGGCTGCTGTATTTCCCCGCGGAATGGATATGCAGCTTCTTTACGGACGTGCTGATAACGATAAACAAAGAAGATTACGAATTTGCGAAAAAACATCTGCACGCTGAAAGAACTGAATATGTTCCGGGCGTAGGAATTGATTTAGAGAAATTCTCAAATAAAATCAGCGACGAAGAAAAACAGCGCATACGCGCTGAACTTGACTTAATGCCGGAGGATAAATTGATTTTATCTGTTGGGGAATTAAACAGAAACAAAAATCATGAAATTGTTATCCGTGCTTTGGGAAAACTGCACGATCAAAAGCTGCACTACGCAATAGCCGGTAAGGGTGAGTTAAAAGATTATTTGCAAAGTTTGGCTAAGCAGCGTGGCGTAAAATTGTATTTGCTGGGCTTTAGGACAGACGTGAAAGAACTTTATCAAAGTGCGGATATGTTTGTATTTCCGTCAAAGCGTGAAGGATTATCGGTGGCTCTTATGGAGGCAATTGCAAGCAAAACGCCGGTGCTTTGTTCAAAAATCCGCGGTAATACTGATTTAGTCACAGAAGAAAATCTGTTTGACCTTAATAATATCCGGCAACTAACCGACAAAATTTCAAGCTGCAGCCCGATATCTGCAACGGAAGAAAATTTTGCAAACTTAAAGCCTTTTTCTTTAGAAACTGTAACCGCAAAAATGAGGGCAATATATGAAATTTAGTATCATTGTTCCAATCTATAATGTTGAAAAATATCTCGAACAATGTGTAGATAGCCTAATCTGTCAGACTTACAGGGATATTGAAATTATCCTCGTTGACGACGGCTCTCCCGACCGCTGTCCGCAAATGTGTGACGAGTATGCGCTGAAAGACGCAAAAATCAAAGTGATCCATAAAGCAAACGGCGGGCTCGTATCTGCAAGACAAGCTGGAACAGAAATAGCAACCGGTGACTACATTGTACCGGTTGACGGAGATGACTGGGTTGTTTCAAATTACGTTGAGAAGTTTGCTGAAGCGGCAGAGAAATATAATGCAGATATAATCTGCTGCGGTTATTATAAGGCGTTTGAAGATAACAGAAATCTTGCAGTTTTTATGCCGGACAGAGCAGGTTTTTATTCAAGAGAAGACATTGAACGGGAAATATTTCCAAAATTGATACAAAAAGCTGATACAACATATTTTTCGCCCAATTTGTGGTGTAAAGCATTTAAGCGAGAGTTATATATTACTCAGCAGATGAAAGTAAATCCGAAAATTAAAATAGGCGAAGATGGAGCGTGTACGATTCCGTGTATTTACAATGCTAATTCGCTTTCTATTATTCCGGAATGTTTGTATTATTATCGCCAAAATCCTAAAGCAATGACGAAAAACAAAAAAGCCTTTCCGTGGAATGGACCTGAACTTATTCAAAAGCATTTGGAAAGAACTATTGATATATCAAAGTTTGATTTTAAGGAACAACTTTACAGAAAAACTGTGCACGAACTGTTTTCTGTTGTTGTGTCGCAGTTTTACAGGAAAGAACCATATTTTGGTATAGTGTCCGACATAAAACAGCAGCTTGATAAAGAAGTCTATTCGGGCGCAATACAAAAAGCAAAATTTTCAGGTTCAGCAAAAGCAAAATTAATGCATTTTGCGTTGAAGTGTCGTGTTATGTGGCTGATTTGGCTATACAGCAGGGTGAAATAAAATGACGGTTTATTTATTGCTGCCTGTTATAAGTTTGCTTGTTCCTTTATGTACGCCACATTCTAACAAGCATAACAATTTATATCTGTATTTTATGTGTTTCTTGATGTTTTTACTTGTTGCTTTGCGCGGCAACAATGTTGGTACAGATACCGGTACTTATGTACGTATGTTTAATATGATTTCAAGTTTTGCGTGGTCTGATATATTGAACTGGCATACAACAGAAAAATCCTTTTTTATGATTTGCAAAGCAGTTTCAGATACAGGCGGAAATGCACAAATGATGCTTGCCGTATATGCATTTATCACAATGTTTTGCTTCGCAAAATTTATACAAAAAAACTCAGTTGATTTCGTTATGTCCGTTTTTTTGTTTATTACTACATATCAGTTGTGTTCAGCTATGAATGCCATGAGACAATTCGCAGCCATCTCAGTTGCGTGCTTAGGTTACGGATATCTTGTAGAAAAAAAGTTAATCAAATATATGTGTGTTGTAGGTTTAGCCTGTATATTACATATGTCTGCTGTATGTATGCTGCCTGCAATTTGGTTCATGTATACGGAGCCTAAAAACAGAAATATTATGTGGATTATTATAGGTTTTGCGGCTGCATTTATAGGTTTTCAAACACTTATGGATACATTTTGTAAATTTTTGCCGAAAAAGTATAGTTTGTTATATATTAGCAGCAAATATATGGCGGGTTATACACCTAAAGCTGCATTTATTATTTGGATTGCGCTATTTACAGTTGCATTTCTTGGTTGCTATGCTTTATCAAAATTAAAATTTTGTGATTACCATAAAAGATATGAGTTATATATATTGACATCATTAGTAATTGCAGCACTATGTACAAACATTTTTGTAATGAGATTTTTTATTGCTAACAGATTTTCGATATACTATTTCATATATATTATTATCTTTATCCCTAAACTTGCTGAAATATATTGTTGTAAAAAAATTTTTTACGCGGTATGCATTCCATTGCTTTCTATATATTATTTACTGGTTTTAAGCGTTGTTAATGGGTGCGATGTTGTTCCATATATAATATTCTAATTATGGAGAAAGGGTATGAAATTTAGCGTAATAATACCAATCTATAATGTTGAAAAATATCTCGAACAATGTGTAGATAGCCTAATCTGTCAGACTTACAGGGATATTGAAATTATCCTCGTTGACGATGGCTCTCCCGACCGCTGTCCGCAAATGTGTGACGAGTATGCGCTGAAAGACGCAAAAATCAAAGTAATCCATAAAGCAAACGGCGGGCAAACTTCTGCTCGTTTAGCTGGTATTAAAATAGCAACCGGTGACTACATTGTACCAGTCGATGGTGATGATTGGGTTGCGTCAAATTACATAGAGAAGTTCGCCGAAACAGCAGAGAAATATAACGCAGATATAATCTGCTGCGGGCATTACAAAGCTTTTGAAAATAAGAATATTGCTGCTTTTATGCCGGACAGAGCGGGGTTCTATTCAAGAAAAAATATTGAAAGAGAAATATTTCCCAAGTTAATTCAAAAAAGCAACGGAACAACCTTTACTCCATGCTTATGGTCGAAAGCTTATAAACGTAATGTATATGTTAAGCAGCAATTACAAGTAAATCCTAAAATCAAAATAGGCGAAGACGGAGCATGCACAATTCCATGTATTTACAATGCGAATTCGGTTTTTATTATCCCCGAATGCCTGTATTATTACCGCCAAAACCCTGAGTCTACGACAAAAGACAAAAAGGCTTTTCCGTGGGATGGCCCTGAACTTATTCAAAGACATTTGGAAGAAAATCTTGATATATCAAAGTTTGATTTTAAGAACCAACTTTACAGAAAAACCGTTCATGAATTGTTTTATGTTATAGTGTCACAGTTTTATAGGAAAGAACCATATTTTGGTATAGTGGCAGACATAAAACAACAGATAGTCAATCCAGTTTATAAAGACGCCATAGACAATGCTAAATTTGCCGGCTCTGCAAAGGCTGTTTTGCTCCACTTTGCGCTTAAACAACATTTATTTTGGCTGATTTGGCTGTATAATAAGATAAAATAATTAACCAAATATATTTGAGAAGATAACCATTTTTTTGTATTTTCACGAGAAGTGCGAAGGGACAATGACGTGATTAGGTGATTGTTTTGCAAAAAATAGCGATAGTTACGCTCTTTCTCAATAATAATAATTACGGGGGTACGCTTCAAGCGTATGCCTTGTGTGCTTTTTTGAAAAAAAACAATATTAATGCAGAACAAATTTCCTACAACTTTCGCCAATCAAAAAAAATCACAGTTAGTAATATTCGCTTTAGATTTCTTAAACGTGTGTTGCATAAGTGTTTGAGTTTACTTTGGAGGTTGAAAAATATATTGTTCCCTGATAAGGCGCATAAAATTTGCGCGTTATGCAAAAAGGAATTTCAGCAAAGAGAAGAAAATTATATTAATTTTCGCAAAAATTTTGTTCCGCATAGTCAGAGAATATATAGTGAAACCACGTTGCCTGCTTGTGTTGATGACTATGACGCATTTATTGTAGGTAGTGATCAAGTTTGGAATTTTAATTGGTCAAGTCTGCCATTCTTTTTGAATTTTGTACCGTCTACCAAAATTAAGCTGTCATATGCGGCAAGTATAGGCAAAGATGATTTGACGGACGGGGAAAAAAATATATTCAGGAAATATCTTGCAGATTTTACAGCTATCTCCGTGAGGGAAAAATCAACTCAGGAAATTTTATCAAAGGAATTAGGGCGCAATGTTGCATGGACAGTTGACCCCACACTGCTTTTGGATAAAGAGGACTGGGATGAAATTTGTTCTGATAAAAAATATGATTTCCCGTATCTGTTCTGTTATTTCCTTGGCAGTGACAATGACCAGAGATTGTTGGCGGAGAAGTATGCAAAGCAGCACGGCTTAAAAATAGTTAGCATCCCACATGCAACCGGAACAAGTTTGTGGTCTGTGTGTCTGAATGACGTTGATTTCGGCGATTATCAGGAGTGCGATGCTTCACCGGAAGATTTTCTTGCTCTTATACGCAACGCGGATATGGTGTTTACCGACAGTTTTCATGCCTGTGTGTTTTCGTGCATTTTTCAGCGACAGTTCTTTGCATTTCAGCGGCTTGAATACGGCGGTATGAGTTCGAGGATATACAGTTTGCTTGAAATGTTTGGTTTGTCAGAGCGTTTCTGTGATTCTGAAAAGAAGAGAACTATGGAATATATAGAGTTGCAGAAGAAGGCAGAATATTCGGAAATTCCGCAAAAGTTTAAGGAACGCAGGGAATTGTCCGAAAGATTTTTAGCGGAGAATTTAAGATAAGGTAAGATCATGAATTGTATTTCTACAAAGGCACTTATCAACACAATTGACGTTTCAAAACAACGTAAGTTGGGAGCAATGCTTTCCTACGTTAACATCGCTTTGAATATGCTTGTAGCTGTTGCCTACACGCCTGTTATGCTCAGGCTTTTGGGGCAGAGCGAATATGGGCTTTACAGTCTTTCATCTTCTATAATAAGCTATTTGGGGTTGCTGGGTTTTGGCTTGTCGTCAGGCTATATAAGATTTTATTCTCTTGTAAAGGCTAAAAATGATGAGACAGGCATTGCAAAATTAAACGGAATGTTTTTGCTGATACTTTCGGCAATCGCTTTAATTGCGTTTATTGCCGGGTGTACTATTGCGTTAAATTTGGGTTTTGTGATGAATCACAAATTATCGTTGATTGAAATGAGCAAAATGAGGATAATGGTTTTCCTTTTGTCTGTGAACCTTGCCTTGAGTTTCCCCTCTGAACTTGTGAACGCTTATGCTACTGTGCATGAATGTTTCGTGTTTCAGCGGCTTTTACAGATTGCCCAAACGGCGGCAAAACCGATTGTCACGATTCCTCTCCTGCTTATGGGATACGCGTCAATCGGAATGACTGTTGTCGCGGTTTTTGTTCATATTTCTGCCATGTTAGTTTTGACTTGGTTCTGCCTAAAAAAATTAAAAATGCGGTTTGTTTTTACCTCTCTAAACTGGAGTTTGTTTAGTGAAATTGTTGTATTTTCGTCTTATATCTTTATGAATTTTATTGTAGACAGAGTTAACTGGAGCGTAGATTCATATTTAATAGGGATTTTTCACGGTACGGCAGCCGTGGGTATTTATTCCGTTGCTGCACTTATTGCCCAGCAGTACAATGGTTTTTCAACAGCTGTGTCAAATGTTTTTGTTCCGAAGGTCAATATGATTGTTTCGACAACGAATGACAACAGAGAACTTACGGAGTTGTTTACGAAAGTCGGGCGTGTGCAGTTTTACATAATTGCGCTGATACTGATTTGTTTTGTATTTTTGGGACATCCGTTTATTGTCATGTGGGCAGGAAAAAATTATTCAACAGCATATCTTATGACGCTGTTGTTGATTGTTCCGGTAACAATTCCGCTTGTACAGAATCTCGGTATTGAAATACAACGCGCCAAAAATATGCATAAATTCCGTTCGGTTGTGTATACGCTGATGGCAGGCGCAAATCTGCTTATAAGCATTCCCTTGTGCAAAGTGTACGGAGGAGTCGGCGCAGCGGCTGGAACTGCTTTGGCACTGATATTGGCAAACGGTTTTATTATGAACTGGTATTACCATTTCAGAATTAGAATTGACGTGGTTTATTTTTGGCGTGGTATAGCGGATATCTTGCCCGCCCTGTTCCCGCCTGTTTTTGCAGGGATTGTTCTTGTTAAATTTTTCAATACTTACTGCATATCACATTTTCTGCTCGGCGCGTGTCTTTTAGTTTGTGTGTATATTGCCTCTGTATGGCTTTTTGCGTTTAATGATTTTGAAAAGAATTTGGTACTGCCGTTTATAAGGAAAATAGCGGTGAAAGCAGGGATTATAAGATGATAACAGAGCTGATAGTAAACAAAGCGCACTGTTCAGGCTGCGGCGCATGCTATTCTTCCTGTCCGGCAGAAGCGATAGCTATGCAGCCTGACGAAAAAGGTTTTGCGTACCCGTCTGTTGATGACTCCAAGTGCATTTCTTGTGGATTATGCGTTAAGATTTGCGAAAGCATAGGCAATAAACAAATTACTACGCAGAAAGCATACGCAGCTTTTGCCAAAGATGATGAGATACGCAAAAACAGTTCTTCCGGAGGGGTTTTCCCTCTGCTTGCAGAGAAGGTTTTGAACAAGGGCGGAGCTGTTTTCGGCGCTGCTTTTAACAAAGATTTCGGTGTGGAACATATTTGTGTGGAAAACGAGGAACATTTGAATTTGCTCAGAGGGTCAAAATACGTTCAAAGTGATTTGAGAGATACGTTCAAAGAAGCAAAAAGCAGACTTAAAAAGGGACAGCCTGTATTGTTCTCCGGCGTTCCTTGTCAGACAGCCGGACTGAAAGCATACCTGCGGAAGGAATATGACAACCTCTATCTTGTCGAACTGGTCTGTCACGGAACACCTTCACCGGCTGTATGGGAAAAATATGTTGAGCTTATGAGCAAAAAGGGAGAACCTAAGCGAATCTCCTTCAGGATGAAGGATTCATCCTGGAGGAGATTCGCAACATTATTTTTATACAAAAATAATGTTGCGTATCTGTGCGAGCACAGATATGACCCGTTTATGAAAGGCTTTCTCAGCAATTTGTATTTAAGACCTTCATGCTATTTTTGCCGGTTAAAACATAACAACAGAGCCGGAGATATTACTCTCGGAGATTTTTGGGGTGCGGAAAGGTATGTTCCCGAAATAGACGATGACAAAGGATTGTCGCTTGTGTTTGTTAATACTGAGAGGGGAGAAAGATTGTTAAACAGTATCTTGGATAAAACAACGTACAAAAATTTGGACGAAGATGTTAATGCTTTGGCATCAATGCTTAACCATTCTGTTGAGCTAAATCCTAAAAGTGAAAAATTTTACAGGGATTTCTTTGCCGATCAGATACAGTTGATACCGATTATAGAAAAATACACGAAACCGAACATAAAAGCACGCTGCAAATCTGCAATTCGTACTGCATTAGATAAACTTGGACTGCTCGACATAGCGAGGAAAATAATGAAAAGATAGAATAGGATTTGTTATTACTGTTTTGAATATCGAATAAATAATTTAATAGCGCGTAATTGCGTTCTGAACGCAGATATTTATTGTGTATGACGTACCCCTGCGCGGCGCGGGATGATTTCAATATAATTCACGAACGACACTCGCCGGCGTTAAGCCAAAAAACTCGCATATCTTTTGAATATCCTCTCGTCGTTCCTCGCTCCATCCCGCGCCGCGCAGGGGTATGCCGCAGATATTATAGGGCAAATTTGTTTAGGTTAAAACATAATACAGCGTTTTACTCAAACTCTGAATAATTTCTATTGCGTTTTTCGGTTTCATTGTATATACTTAAGACAGTTTTAGAAATGGGCTGACCGTGAGGTCTTGGGTCCACCTATGGCGGGGGTATTCCCCGCCGCTTATGTATAAATCGGAGCGTGTACGATGCAGGATAATGTTATCAGCGTTTTTATAGACGAGTCGGGAGATTGGGGTTCTTACAGACAACACTCGCCATATTACATCGTTGCACTGGTTTTTCATTCTCAGACAACTGATATAAGTTGCAGTGTTCAGCAGCTAAAACAGTATGTTTGTTCAATCAGCAGCAAAGATACAATCCATACGGGTCCTATTATCAGAGGCGAAACAGTTTATAAAAAAATTCCGCTTGGTATACGCCAAAAGCTTTTTAATGCAATATGTAATTTTACGCGCAAAGTAGATGTGACTTATTCTTGTGTTAAGTTAAAAAAGACTGATTGCGCGGATTCTTTTGATATGTCAGCAACGCTGTCCAACCTAATTGCGAGGACGTTACGTTCCAACTATGATATGCTTTTATCTGCGGACAAGATCATTGTATATTATGACCACGGACAAATTGAACTCAATAAAATTATCTATTCAGTTTTCGCTGCACTGTTCAGCTGTGTCGAATTTCGTAAAATTGAACCGTTGCGATACACACTGTCACAGGTAGCCGATTTGGTGTGTACAATAGAATTGCTCGCCGAGAAAGCGAACTCAAACAGTTTAACAAAATCAGAGCTTATTTTTTTTGGCAATACTCGAAATTTCAAGAAAACCTATCTTGATAAACTGCGCAAAAAAAGACTGTAACACCGTGGCGTGCTATTATAAAAGCGCGATGTTGTGAACGTATATTTTAGTCTCAAACAATGACAGTTGATTGTGCTGAAATTTGCTCGATGCGAAGAAAGAATAACGGACAATCACTATAAAATGGCTTGGGAAGTCCCAAGCCGCGAGTTTTAACC